>NZ_JBHVWZ010000004.1:0-203219 GCF_042881985.1 Streptomyces sp. NPDC058246
GTTCCGCCGGGGCCCGCCGTCTGTCCCGCGCCGGACCGCAGGCCGGAGGCCGGTTCGTCATGTGAAGCGGCATTCACTCGATGCGGCGAGTGTCAGAGGGCCGACGGTCCGGATCCGACCGCCGGGGGCGCCGTCGGCCTTCCCCGAACGGTGTCGCGGAAGGCGATCGGGGCCTGTCCGGCGCGCTGGTGGAAGTACTTGGCGAAGTTCGTGGCGCTGGAAAAACCCAGCCGGTCCGCGATACGAGCGGCGGTGAGGTCGGTGTGCGCCAGCAGCCGCTTGGCCTCCAGGACGACCCGGCGGTCGATGAACTCCTTGGCGCCGACGCCCGCAGCGCCGAGGGCGGCGCGCGACAGCGTACGGGTGGAGTAGCCCAGAGCGGCCGCGTAGTCGTCCACGCGGCGGGTGCGGGCGAAGTCCCGCTCGACCGCGGCGCGGAAGCGCAGGAAGGTCTCGCCCGGCTCGGAGACGGGGCCGCCGGGGTCCTCCAGGTGGGCCACGCGCAGGATCAGGACATCCAGGAGGTGGCGCAGTACGGCGATGTGCGCGTCGGCCGGCAGCCGCCCCGGGACCCGGAACTCGCGCTCCAGGTGCGCGGCCGCGAGGCGCAGCGCCTCGGCGTCGTCGGCGGCCGGCGTCCGCAGCACGGGCGCGTCCGGATCGTCCACCCGGGCCGCGCCGACGGTGGCAGGATCGGGGAAGTCCCGCTCGAAGACGATCAGGATGCCCTCGGCCTCCCCGAGATCGCCCCACTGCAGCACCTGGCCGGGCCGCGCCCACAGCCAGGCGCCCGGCTCGAGGACGTACGCAGTGAAGTCCACGGTCTGCCGCAGCCGGCCGGCGGTGAGCGTGAGGACGTGGTGGAAGCCGGGGCGCTGCGGCGCGGCGAGGTCGGCGCCGCGGGCGCGGGCCCTCGCGCGCACGTCGGCCAGCGAGATCACTTCCAGGCCCGCCGGAGTGCCGACCGGGGCGGCGAACGCGACCTCGGGAATGACGTCTCCGGCCGCATGTCGGTTTCTGACCATCACCAGTCGCCTGCGTATCCGGGTGGGGCTTCGCTTCCCGCCTAGTTTGGGATGGTCGCCACGCGGACGACCGGTCGTCCTGGCGGAAAGAGAACATCACGATAGAAGGAGAGCTGATCCATGGCCAAGGAATTCAAGGACATCGCCTACTGGGAGGGGCTGGCGGGCCGGCTGCTCGACCTCTACGTCCCGGACGGTGCCGGGCCCTGGCCGCTGGTGATCTGGAGCCGGGGCTCGGGCTGGCTCGCCGACACCGGGCGCGACGACGCCGATGTGGTCGCCCGGCGACTGAATCCGCGCGGCTTCGCCGTGGCCGGGCTCGCCATCCGCTCCAGCGCGCAGACCGTCTTCCCCGGCCAGCTGCGCGACATCGAAGAAGCGATCCGCCACCTCCGGACGAACGCCGCCGGGTACGGCCTCGACCCGGAGCGCGTCGGGATGTTCGGCGAGTCCTCGGGCGGCTGGGCCGCGGCGCTCGGCGCGCTCACCGTGGACGGCGTCCGTGCCGCCGTGGCCTTCTGCCCGCCGACCGACCTGCTGAGCATGGACGCGCAGATGCTCCCCGGCACACTCCAGGAGTTCACCCGCTTCCCCGGCAGCCCCTACGGCCACGACGACCCCGAGTCCGCGGAGTCCCGCCTGCTCGGCGGCCCCCTCCAGGAGCGGCCCGAACTCGCGCGCCGGGCCAGCCCGTTGACGTACGCCGGCCAGAGCGCCCCGCCCTGCCTGGTGCTGCACGGAAAGGGCGACCGGATCGTCCCGTACGGCCAGGGCGAACTGCTCTACGACGCGCTCGCGACGGCGGGTGCCGACGTCGAGTTGATCACCCTGCCGCACGCCGACCACGGTCCGTGGGAGGCCTTCCTGACCGATCCCGCCGTGAAGCGGGACGCGGTCACGGTCTCCTCGAACGAGGGCAAGGAGACCGGGGTGCGGCCGTGCGATCCGACCTGGGAGACCGTGCTCGGCTTCTTCCACCGGCACCTGTAGCCGTCCGCAGATCTCGACGCGTGTCTACCCGGCGGTGGCGAGGAACTGCGTGGCCGCCAGCTCGGCGTACAGCGGGTCCGTGGCGACGAGTTCGCGGTGCGTGCCGACGGCGCGGATCCGGCCCGCGTCCATGACGACGATCCGGTCCGCCATCGTGACCGTGGACAGCCGGTGCGCGACCACGAGGACGGTGGTCGTACGGGCCACATCGGCGACCGTGTCGCGCAACGCCGCTTCGTTGACGGCGTCGAGCTGTGAGGTGGCCTCGTCGAGGAGCAGCAGCCGGGGGCGGCGGAGCAGGGCCCGGGCGATCGCGACGCGCTGGCGTTCGCCGCCGGACAGCTTGGTGCCTCGGTGGCCGACCAGTGTGTCCAGGCCGCGCGGCAGCCGGGCGACCAGCCCGTCGAGCCGGGTCGTCTTCAGCACGCGGGTGAGGTCGGCATCGTCCGCCTCCGGGTTGCCCAGCACCAGATTGTCGCGCAGGGAGCCCGACAGGACGGGCGCGTCCTGCTCCACATAGCCGATGGCCGAGCGGAGTCGGGGCAGGTCCCAGTCCGCCAGCTCACGGCCGTCCAGCGTGATGAGGCCCGCCTCGGGATCGTAGAACCGCTCGATGAGCGAGAACACGGTGGTCTTGCCCGCGCCGGAGGGGCCGACGAACGCGGTCATGCCGCGGGCCGGGACGGCGAAGGTCACCCCGTGGTGGACGTACGGCAGATCGTCGGCGTACCGGAAGCGGACGTCGTCGAAGGCGAGCGCGGCCGGCTCGGCACCCCGCGTCGGCAACGGCGCGGGCAGGGCGGCGGGCTCGGCGGGCAGCCGCAGCGCCTCCTGGATCCGGGTGAGCGCGGCGGCGCCGGTCTGGTACTGCGTGATGGCGCCCACCACCTGCTGGATCGGTGACATCAGATAGAACACGTAGAGGAGGAAGGCGACCAGCGTGCCCACGTCGATCGCGCCGGTCGCGACCCGCGCGCCGCCGACCGCGAGAACCGTGATGAAGGCGATCTGCATCGACAGACCGGCCGTGTTGCCCGCCGCCGCCGTCCACTTGGCGGCCCGCACGCTCTGCCGCCACGACTCCTCGGCCGCCGCGTGGATGGTCTGCTCCTCGCGGTGCTCGGCGCCGGACGCCTTGACGGTGCGCAGCGCGCCGAGGATCCGCTCCAGCGCGGCCCCCATCACGCCGACGGCGTCCTGCGCCTGCTTGCTCGCCCGGTTGATGCGGGGCACGATCAGGCCGAGCACCGTGCCGGCGCAGAGAATCACCCCCAGGGTGACGCCCAGCAGCACCCAGTCCACCAGCCCCATCATCACCACGGTCGCGACCAGGGTGAGACCACCGGTGCCGAAGCCGACGAGGGAATCGGTGGTGACCTCGCGCAGCAGCGTCGTGTCGGAGGTGACCCGGGCCATCAGGTCGCCCGGCTCGCTGCGGTCCACGGCCGGTATCCGCAGCCGCAGCAGATACGACGACAGGGCGCGCCGCGCGCCCAGCACCACCGACTCGGCGGTGCGCCGCAGCACATACGAACCCAGCGCCCCCACGGCCGCGTTGGTGACCACCAGCGCCGCCATGCCGAGCAGCGCCCGCCCGATCGGCCGGTCGTGCGACAGGTCGTCGATGAGCCCGCGCGCCACCAGCGGCAGCACCAGACCGGTGGCCCCGGTCGCGAGCGCCAGCAACGCGCCCGCGAACAGCGCCCGTCGATGCGGACGTACGTACCCGAGCAGCAGGCGCCAGGTGGGTACGTCGGGCTCGGCATCGGTGAGGCTCACGGTGCTCCTTGCGGGAGTTCGGCGCGGGGCATTCAGGCTACGTCGGCGACGCCGGTGAGCTGAGCGAACTATGGTGATCTCACCGGCATTTCAGTGGATGCCGTTCCCGGAACCCGAGAAGGTCGCCGATGACGGATGTCTCCCCCACCGTGGGACTCGCCGAATGGATCGGGGCACTGCGGACGGAACTGCGCAGGGCGCAGGACAGTGCCTCCGGCCAGGACCTCCATTTCGTGGTCGGCCCGGTCGAACTGGAGCTGGAGATCGCCACGACGCGGGAGGCCGGAGCCACCGGCGAGGTCAAGTTCTGGGTGGTGGGCGCCGGCGGCTCAGGCCGGCAGACCCACGAGTCGCGGCAGCGGATCACCCTGTCCCTCACCCCGGAGGGCACGGCCGGTCCGGTGAAGGTCGGCGACCGGCTCGCCGAACCGCCGCAGTAGGGGAGAAGGTGAGCCCTCACCGTGAGCCCACCCGCGTGGCAACCGGTCCTGGAACGCGTTGCGGAGATCCTCGTCGCCTCGCACGGCGGAGGGTACGGATTCGGCTCGGGGTACCTGCTGGGTGCGCGGCTGGTGCTCACGGCCCGGCACCTGGTGGACGACGCCCCCGCGGGCAGCCGTGTGTCGGTACGCCTCGCCGGCAAGCCCGTCGCCCTCCCCGCCGACGTCGTCTGGCGAGCCGCGGCGCCCACGACCGACCTGGCCCTGCTCCGCCTGACCGACGGCCCCGCCCCCAGCGTCTCGGGTCCACCGCGCCTGGGCCTGCTGCACGCCGACCCCGCGCGCACGGTGACGGTCACCGTGACGGGCTTCCCGTCCTTCGCGGGCGTGCCGAACCCCGCCGGCGGTGAGATCCGTGACAGCTACCAGGTCATCGCCGAACTCCCGACCCACTCCTCGGTCAAGACCCGCCGCCTCGAACTCCGGCCCCGCGCCAGGCCCCACACCACCGGTTACCGCTGGCGCGGCGTGTCCGGCGGCGCCGTCTTCGCGGAAGGCGCCCTGATCGGCGTGGTCGTGACCGCCGAGACAGAGGCCCCCGTGCTGCACGCCGTGCCACTCGCCGCCCTGGCCGAAGACGACGGCTTCTGGTCCTTGCTGGCGGACGACGGCGCACCGACGGTGCTACGGCCCGTGCGGCGCACCGCCGCCTACACCGACCGGGTTCGCCAACTCGCCGAACAGATAGGGGAGTTGCGGGACAGAGAGGCGGAGTGCGCGGACCTTGCGGCGTTCGCCCGCTCCGGCGACCCGTACCGGTGGACGGTCGGGCCGCCCTGGTCCGGCAAGACCGCTCTGGCGGCGCACTTCGCCGCCCACCCGCCGGACGACGTCGACGTGGTGTCGTTCTTCGTCTCGCGCAGCTTCGGCGAACAGACACGGCAGTTCCAGCAGGAGGTGTGCGACCAGCTCGCCGCACTGCTCGACGAACCGCACCAGATGTTCTCCGGGCAGGGCGCACTGGACAGCCTCTGGGAGCGCGCCGGTGAACGGGCCGCGGTCCGCGGCCGGCATCTGCTGCTGCTCGTCGACGGACTGGACGAGAACGACGAGGCACCCCCCATCGCCGCCCTGCTGCCCGCCAGGACCGGCACCCACAGCCATGTCCTGGTCCTCAGCCGCGCGATGCCACCGATCCCGGCCGCGGTGCCCCGGTCGCATCCGCTGCGGGACCGGCGACGCTGGCCCCGCACGACACTGTCTCCGACGCGCTTCGCCGACCAGCTGCGCGACCGGGCCACGGACGAACTCACCGGCCTGCTGCCCGACCGCGACGTCCGGTGGGTACTCGGCGCGCTCGCGGTGGGCGGCCCGATGACCGTGGACGACCTGGGCGCGGTCATGGAGGCGCAAGGCGGCACGCTCGACCCGTACGACCTGAAGACCGTCATCCGGGGCGTGCCGGCCCGGGTGCTGTTCTCCATCGCCGACGGGCCGGCCGAGCGCTTCGGGTTCGCTCACGACGAGCTGCGCCGCACCACCGTCGACGAAGTCGGCCGGGCCGTCGTGGCGCGCCACCGTGCGGCTCTGCACGCGTGGGCGGACGAGTACGCGCACCGGAAATGGCCGGACGACACCCCGGACTATCTCGTCGTCCACTACCCCATGGTGCTGGCCTCGGCCGCCGATCCCACGCGGCTCGCGGCCCTGCCGTCCCCGGACCGGCTGGCGTTGTTGCAACGCCGCGGTGGCCACGATGGAGTCGCGACGCAGGAGATCACCGATGTGCTGAACGCGCTGGCCGCGATGGACACCGGTGCCCTGCGCGCCGCGTGTGCCCTGGCGATGCGCCGCTACCGTCTGATCGAGGTGCCGTCGGACCCGAGCTTCGGATTCCCGGCTCCGATCGCGATCGCCTGGGCCGAGCAGGGGCAGTGGGCGCGGGCGGAACACCTGGCCTCCGTCATCTACAAGTCCGTTGAGGCGTACACGGGCCTGGCCGGGATCGCGGCACGGGAGGGTGACACCGAGCGCTTCCACCAGCTGGCCGGGCGGGCGCTGGCAGCGGCCCGGCACAGGTCGGCCATGAGCGTGTGGAACGCCGGGCACCTCGCGGCTCTCGGGCGTACGGCGTTCGGCCTCGGCGCGGAGACATGGGGACGGCAAGTGCTCCGTGAGGCCGAACACTCCCTGCCCGGCAGACGAGAGCACGACGCGGCCGGTCTCAAGGCCGCGGCGCTCGCGCGGATCGCCGAGGCCTACGCCGCGATCGGCGAGCGCGGACACGCCGTCGACCTCGTCGGCGAGGCGGAAGACCTCGCGTCCCGCGCGCCGGACCGGGACGACTGCCTTCGCCGTATCGCCTTCAGCTCGGTGGCGGTCCGGGGCGTCCAGGAAGCCCTGCGCTCCCTCCCGCCCGCCAGGAGCCCGGTCCACCGGGTGCGCGTCCACGCGGAGTGTGCCCGCGCGGCCGCGCACTTGGGTCACACGGACGACAGCGGGCGGCTGTTGAACCTGGCCGAGCGGTCCCTTCGGCACGTCCCCCGCACCGAGCGGCTGCGGGCCCTCTGCGAGCTCGCCGAAGCCGCCGTCCGCGCCGCCGACGAGGACCGTGCCCGTCGACTGGCGCGGGAAGCGGCGGAGGCCATATCACTGCTGGACCACCGAGCGAGCCGGGCCCAGCAGCACATCAGCCTCTCCCGCGTCCACGAACTGCTCCGGGACCACCCCCGGGCCGACGTCTCCTTGGACGAGATCTCCGGCCGTGACGACCGGCTGACCGCGCTGAGCGGCTGCGCCGAGGCGGCCCATCAGGTCGGCGACGAGGAGCGGACGCGCGAACTCCTGGAACGGGCCGGGAAGGTGGCCGCGTCGCTCGACCGTCCGCGCCATCAGTACGACACTCGCGAGGACTTCGCCGTCACCGTGGCGCGGTGCGGGAATCCGGCCTGGTCCGAGCGGATCATGCGTGGCATGCCCAGGACCACGGGTCGGCACTTCTGGGAGAGGCTGTCCCTGTCCGAGGCGGTCGCCCGGAGCGGTCGGCTGGATCAGGCGGGGCCGATGCTCGCCCTCGCCGGGGACGAGACCGATCTCGCGGACCGTGTGGTGGCGCATCTCGCGGCGGGAGCGGCACGGGCCGGAGACATCCGTCTCGTCGAGGACCTCGTCGTGCGCTGCAGCGACGATTCCCACCGCTTCTTCGCGCTGGAGGATGCCACGATCGGTGCCGCCGAGGCGGGACACTTCGCGATGGCCGCGCGACTGCTGCCCCTTGCGCGAGAGGCCTTCGGGCGCTCGGGCGGCCGAACCCGCCGCGGCCTGGAGCGGGATCCCGCGGCGACCGCGGCGTCCCTGGCGGTGCGGGCCGGCGAAGAGGCGTGGGCCGCGCACTTCGCGGGCCTGATCCGCCCGCCCGATCTCTTCAAGGAGAAGACGGGCGCGCCGACGTCCCTGGCGATGGGCGGGGACCTCGACGCGGCGGAACGCAGAGCGCTGGCCGTCTCCATGCCCCCGGACCGGGCCCGCGCCCTGGTCGCGGTGGCGGAGATCGCCGCCGCCCGGGGACAGAGTGACCGCGCCGCTCACCTGCTCGGTCTGGCGCTGCGCGCCGTCTCGGGATGGGGGGACGCCGCGCGCTACGCCCTGAGCCGCGGATGGTCCGACATCGCCGTCGCGGCGGCCCGGATGGGGCAGATGTCGCGCGCCGACGAGGCGCTGCGCCTCCTGGAGTCGGCGAGCCCCGACCACCGTGTGCCGGCGCTGGCCGCTCGCGCGGAGGCCTTCGCCCGGGACGGAGCCCCGCGGGAGGCGGCCGCCACGCTGGAAGAGGCGTTCTCCAGCCTCGCTTCCCGCGCGGGAGGCGCGGGCGAGGACAGAGCGCTCAGCGCCCTGGCGAGCGCGGGAACGGCCATCGATCCGGCGCGCGGCCGCCAGCACCTCATCCGGATGCTCGCCGCCCACCAGCGGACCCCTGCCCTCCTGGCCCCCGTGGTCCTGGCCGATCCCGAACTCGCGCCCCTGGCGGTCGCCCTGCTCGGCGGAGCGGACCCGCCGGCCGACGCCACGGGAGATGCCGGCCCGGGGTGACGACTCCGGCGCGGGATTTTCCGTCAGCCACTGCCTGCGCGAGCGCGGTGTCGAACACGTGGTGATCGAGACGAACCGAGTCGGCCACGAGTGGTGGAACGGCGCTGGGACTCCTTCTGCCTGGGCCCCCCAACCGGCAGCGCGGGCTGCCCGGTTACCCGTACGTGGGACCCGATCCGGACGGATTCATGGACCGGGACGGAGAAACCCGCAGGACCGCACGGGCGACGTCGTCGGCGGTACGCGGTCGCCTCCCGGGCCCTCGCCGTCGCATGCGGCCGCGCCCTCACCACGTACGACCCGGTGCGCGCGGCGGTCGGCCGGAAGCCGGCCGCGCGGCACACCTGGAGCGCGGCCGCCGAGCGCCACCTCGCCTTCTACCGGTCGGTCACACCGTAGGGTCGGTTGACGGAACGTCGACCTACGGAAGGGCTCATCACATGGCGCAGGAAGTACGGGGCGTGATCGCACCGGGCAAGAACGAGCCGGTGCGCGTGGAGACCATCGTCGTGCCGGATCCGGGGCCGGGCGAGGCCGTGGTGAAGATCCAGGCCTGCGGGGTCTGTCACACCGACCTGCACTACAAACAGGGCGGCATCAACGACGACTTCCCGTTCCTGCTCGGCCACGAGGCCTCCGGGATCGTGGAGTCGGTCGGCGAGGGCGTCTCGGAGGTCGCGCCCGGCGACTTCGTCATCCTCAACTGGCGTGCGGTGTGCGGACAGTGCCGGGCCTGTCTGCGCGGGCGCCCCTGGTACTGCTTCAACACGCACAACGCCCGGCAGAAGATGACGCTCACGGACGGCACCGAGCTGTCCCCGGCCCTCGGCATCGGCGCCTTCGCCGAGAAGACGCTGGTCGCCGCCGGACAGTGCACCAAAGTCGACCCGGCCGTCTCCCCGGCGGTGGCCGGGCTGCTCGGCTGCGGCGTGATGGCCGGGATCGGGGCCGCCATCAACACCGGGAACGTCGGGCGGGGCGACTCGGTCGCGGTCATCGGCTGCGGAGGCGTCGGTGACGCGGCGATCGCCGGGTCCCGGCTCGCGGGCGCCGCGAAGATCATCGCCGTGGACATCGACGACCGGAAGCTGACGACCGCCGAGAAGCTCGGCGCGACGCACACCGTCAACTCCCGCGAGACGGATCCCGTCGAGGCCGTCCGCGAGCTGACGGGCGGCTTCGGCGCCGACGTCGTGATCGAGGCGGTGGGCCGTCCCGAGACGTACCAGCAGGCCTTCTACGCCCGCGACCTCGCCGGCACGGTCGTGCTCGTCGGCGTCCCCACCCCGGACATGAAGCTCGAACTGCCGCTGATCGACGTCTTCGGACGCGGCGGCGCCCTCAAGTCGTCCTGGTACGGCGACTGCCTGCCCTCCCGCGACTTCCCGATGCTCATCGACCTTCACCTTCAGGGACGGCTCGACCTGGACGCGTTCGTGTCCGAGACGATCGCCCTGGACGAGATCGAGCCGGCCTTCGAGCGGATGCACCACGGCGACGTGCTGCGTTCGGTGGTGGTGCTGTGATGACCGCGCGCATCGAACACCTCGTCACCTCGGGCACCTTCTCGCTCGACGGCGGCACCTGGGACGTCGACAACAACGTCTGGATCGTCGGCGACGACCACGAGGCCGTCGTCATCGACGCCGCCCACGACGCCGACGCCATCGCCGAGGCGGTCGGCGACCGCCGGCTCCTGGCGATCGTGTGCACCCACGCCCACAACGATCACATCGACGCCGCCCCCGCCCTCGCCGAGCGCACCGGCGCCACCATCTGGCTCCACCCCGACGACCTGCCGCTGTGGAAGCTGACCCATCCCGACCGCCTCCCCGACGCCTGGCTCCAGGACGGCCAGGTGATCGAGGCGGCCGGCGCCGACCTGACCGTCCTGCACACCCCGGGGCACGCGCCGGGCGCGGTCTGCCTGTACGACCGAGGCCTGGGGACGGTGTTCACGGGTGACACGCTCTTCAAGGGCGGCCCGGGAGCCACCGGGCGC
Organism: Streptomyces sp. NPDC058246; assembly: GCF_042881985.1. Classification (NCBI taxonomy): domain Bacteria; kingdom Bacillati; phylum Actinomycetota; class Actinomycetes; order Kitasatosporales; family Streptomycetaceae; genus Streptomyces; species Streptomyces sp. NPDC058246. Next base: position 10,326 of record NZ_JBHVWZ010000004.1, read on the forward strand.
TCCTACTCCCACTTCCCGACGATCGTCGAGTCGATCCGCGAGCGGCTGCTCGGCCTTCCGGCCGACACGGTCGTCCGTACGGGGCATGGAGAGTCGACCACCATCGGGGCCGAGGCTCCGCACTTGGAGGAGTGGATCGCGCGCGGCCACTGACACCGGCGCCTGAGGACACGGCCGAACGGCTCGGCCAAACCTGACAGAAGATGTCCGACTTCCGGGAGACGCTCGGAGCACCACCGACGGGGAGGCACCGCCGGTTCCACGAGCGCGGAGGTCGGACATGTCAGGGCCGCTGGAAGGCACGCTGCGAGGCATGGTCGCACTGGTCGCGGGAGCGACGCGCGGAGCGGGCCGGGGGATCGCCGTGGAGCTCGGCGCGGCCGGCGCCACCGTCTACGTCACCGGTGCCGGTGACGCCTTCGGGCAGCGGATCGGCAAGGTCCAGCAGGACAGGGGTGCCGTCCAGGTCAAGCAGGCCGGCACCACACCGGGTATGTAGTCACGGCGCCCGTTGAGCCCCAGGGCTCGAGCCATCACCCCCTCCCGTTCCGCACCGCGAGCACGGCGCCCGCAAGCCCGGCGATCCCGCCGCCGATCATGGGTACGACCTGCATCGACACCTTGTGGTCCACGGCGTGGAACCCGAGCCAGACGAAGGCCACGCCGAACCCCACCACGATCACGTGCTCAAGCAGCCGGAACCCGTAGCCCACCCACTGGTCGAGGCGCTCCCGGCGCAGCTGGCGCTCGACGAGGTCGCGCCGCCACGCGAGGTGTTGAGGGTCGATCTCCTGCCACTTTCGCGCCTCGTCGGCCTCGGGGAAGGACGGCACCGTCCAGGCGGGCATCCCGGCGGGCGGCGTCTCCTGGTCAGACATCGGTCGTCCCCCTGCCCCCACCCTTGCCCGGCGACGCTGCCGCGAGTCGTCGGTCGACCGTCAACAGCGCCTCGTCCACCGCCCGTTCGGCGGCGGCTCGGCGCCGGTCCCGCTCCTCTTCGGTCCACGGCGCGGGCGGCGCGAGCGACCCGACGTACCATCGCCACACGGGCACCCGCTCGTGGTTGCGCCGCCGCGTGAGGGCCGCGCGCGCTTGTACGGCGAGGACGCAGAGTCCGAGGGCGAATAGCGCCCAGGGCAGTAGGGTCGCGAAGGTGTCCGAGACGTCGGCCGTTGTGAGGTGGGCCCCAGCCAAGGTCAGCGCCACCACGAGGACCGCCGATAGGAGTCCCCAACTGGCTGCTCCGACAGCGTGGTTGGCCGACAACCGGCGCATCGCGACGGGGGCCGGACCCGCCGTTCTAGCCGCAGGCTCCGCGTGCGCCTCCCCTGTGGCCCCGTAGAGCATCCGCTGCGCCTCGGCCACCGTCAGCCGCCTCTCGGGGTCCTTCTCCAGCAGCCCCTCGATGAGCCGCCCGAGCTCACCGATACCCCCCAGGGGCGGTGGCTCCTCCAAGGCCACGGCCGACAATGTCGCCATGGGGCTGTCTCGGTGGAATGGCGCGTGCCCCGCGACGAGGTGGTAGAGCGTCGCCCCCAGGGAGAAGAGGTCACTGCTCGGCTCCCGGGGAGCGCCGTGCAGGCGCTCGGGGGCGATGTAGTTCGCCTCGGAGATCCACCCTTCGTCGTCCCGGGTGGTCTCGAGCTCGGTTGCCCGCGCCAGGGCGCCGATTCCGGGAAGCAGGACCCAACGGCCCCCGTCGAAGCGGACGTTGGCGGGCCGCACATCCCCGTGGACGAGCCCGGCCCTGTGCATCGCCTCCAGTGCGCCTAGCACTGGGTCCGCGACCTCCCGCACCCGCTCGCCGGACATCCGGCCATGCTCAGCCAGGTGGTCGGCGAGGGACGGGCCCGAGACGAGCGGCATGACGGTCCACAGCACGCCGTCCGTCTCCACGATGTCGTATAGGGGGATGACGTTCGGATGGTCCGGCAGCCGCGCGGCCCCGCGAAGAGTCCGTGCTACCCGTGCCATCCTCTCCGGGCCCGCCGCCCCCACCGCCTCGACCGTCACCTCCACTCGCAGGGCCTCGTCGTACGCCGTCCACACGGACCCGAGTCCGCCGGATCCCACCCGGTTCCTGATCCGGTAGCGCCCAGCGAGCGTCCGCCCCGGTCCCATCTCCTGCACCACGGCCCCTCCCGTACGACTCACGACGCCATACCCAGTGTCCCGCGTCAGGAAGCCAAGCCCGCCGGCTTCGCGGAGCCAGGCCTGGGACAAGAGTGCAGCAAGCATCGACGTAGCCGGGCATGCCCGCGCTAGCCGAGCTTCCGCAGCACCTCGGCGATGGTGGCCCGGTACGTCCGCAGCGCCTGCAGGCCGGCGGTGTAGCGGTCGCGATGCCGTGTGATGTCCGCCGGCTGCTTCTGCGCCCGTACGGCGTGCCAGAGCTCGGACGTATGGTGGCGGCGCTTGCAGGTGACGTCCGCGACGGCGGTGGCCCGCTCCCGCTGCGGATGCCGGGTGTTGCCGTCACTGTTCCGCTGCCAGGCGGTGTCCGTGTACGCCGCGACGGGGTCGGGATAGCGGGTGAACGTTACCGGCCCAGGTCGGCGGACTCCGGCCCCCTCAAGGAGAAGGCCAGAGCCCGGCAGTGTGCAGAACTGACGGCTCCGCTCGCGGGCTGTGGCTGCCCGGGACGGTGCCGAGGCTGGGTACCGGACCCCGGCTCACCGCCGTCGTCGCTCTCAGCCGGTGATGCCTTTCTCGAGGATGGTGCTGGGGTCGACGCTCTCAACGACAAGCCGGACCTGTTCCGCACCATGCTCGGCCGGCCCGGGACTGGGCGGCCCGCCTGGAAGGCCTTGCACCGGGGCGTGTTGGGCGTACTGGTCTTCCCGCTGCAGGTGGTGATCGCCCTGGACGCGTACGGCACCGACTGCACCGACGGCGGGTCCCTCCTGGTGGAGCAGCGCCCGCGCGCCCAGTCGAGGGACCACCCGGGCGCACAGGTCGTGGCCGGTCGGCGGGCGTGAGGCGGCACGGAGTGAGCAGCGTACGGTCCAGGCGGCCGCGAACACTGGGGCCGGTGTTCCACGACGCGGCCTGAGACACCATCCGGCGACTCCGGCACCGGAAGCCGACATCGCCGACACGCACTGTCGTATTCTCCACCAAATCACCGCAAAAAGTGTCTCATTACAGCCATGCATACACCTTCGCGGCGTACCTTCCTCCGTGCCCCGCTCGCTGCCGCCGGCGCCGGACTCCTGGCTGCCCGTCCCGACCTCGTTCTCCGTCCCCACCAGGGCCCCGAGGGGACCGCGCTCAGCGAGGCCGGCTTCGCCTCGCCAGAGCTCGGGGAACCCGGGGAGTATGTCGACCCGTCGGGTCCGGAGGTCCTTGCCGCCGAGCGGAGACGCGGTTCCGGCCCGGTGCGCAGGGTCGGGTTCACCGCCGCCGAGTCCACGCTGGACCTGGGCGGGCGGACCGTGCGGAGCTGGGCCTACGACGAGACGCTGCCCGGTCCGCTGGTGCGCGTCACCGCCGGTGACGTACTGAGCCTCACCCTCGCCAACCGCCTGCCGGTCGCCACCACACTCCACTCGCACGGGGTGCGGCTGCGCTGCGACATGGACGGCGCCCCCGGCGTGACGCAGAACGCCATCCGCCCGGGGGCCGACTTCACCTACAGCTTCGCCGTCTCCTACCCGGGCACGTATCTCCTCCACTCCCATGTGGGACTCCAGCCCGACCGCGCGCTGTACGCCCCGCTGATCGTCGACGACCCCAGGGAACCCCTCGCCTACGACCAGGAATGGGTCGTCGTCCTGGACGACTGGCTCGACGGCGTGGACGGCTCCACCCCGGAAGGCGTGCTCGACCAGCTCCAGCCCGGCACGGGCACCTCCATGGGGGGCGGAGGCATGGCCATGGGTTCCGAACCCGGCACAGTGCCGGCCGGCCCCTCCCGGGTGCTGCGCGGGTCCCACAGCCGCATGCTCGACGGCGAAGGGGGCAGCGTGGCCTACCCGTACTACCTCGTCAACGGCCGCCTGCCGATCAGTCCATCGGTGTTCCGGTGCCGCCCTGGCGACCGCGTCCGGCTGCGCATCATCAACGCGGGCTCCGAGACCGCCTTCCGGGTGGCGCTGGGCGACCACACCATGACCGTCACCCATACCGACGGCTACCCCGTGGAGCACACGGAGACCGACGCCCTCCTCGTCGGCATGGCCGAGCGGTACGACGTCCTGGTCACCGCCAAGGACGGCGTCTTCCCCCTCGTCGCACTCGCCGAGGGGAAGCCGGGCAAGGCTCTCGCCGTGCTGCGCACCGACAAGGGGAGAACCATTCCCGGGCAGGACGTCCGCCCGGACGAACTGGACGGGGAGGTCGTGCCCGCGCACCGCCTCGTACCGGACGAGTCCGTGGCGCTGAAGGACCGCGAACCCGACCGCGAGCTGCGCATCAGGATCACCGGCAGCATGAAGAAGTACGACTGGGGCTTCGACCACCAACCCTACGATCCTCGCAAGCGCCACCCGGTCCGCGCCGGTGAACGGGTACGGCTCACCCTCATCAACGCCACCGACATGTGGCACCCCATCCACCTGCACGGACATACCTTCGCCCTCACCGGCATCGACGCCGTCGGCGCGCTCAAGGACACCTCCCTGGTGCTTCCCCACCGCAAGCTGGTCGTCGACTTCGACGCCGACAACCCCGGCCTGTGGATGTTGCATTGCCACAACCAGTACCACTCGGAGAGCGGCATGATGACGATCCTCGGGTACCTCAAGTGAGTGTGTGATCCAGCGGCCACCTCCCAGCCTTGGTCCGCCACGAACGACGCCATCCGGGCCGGCGCCGCGTACCAGTCGGCGGCGCTCCCCTTGGTGGACCAGGACTGGATTCGTCGATGCAGCAGAACTGTCCCGTGCGGCCCTTGAGCCTGCTCTGCCGGCAGCCTGGGCGAGGGTGTCCTTGGGCGGTCCGGGAGGTTCGGGTCCAGTTGGTGGGCACGCCAATGGCTGTGCTGCTGAAGGGAGTTGGCTTCGCTGTAGCCGGTGACGTACGAGATGATCGGCGCGTTGCGGCCGAGGATTGAGTCCGCACTGCCGCAACTCCGCCGCGCCCACAGCCCGGGCGGGAGGTCCGGGGTCTCTCGCCGCTGGCACGCTCAGGTACTCCTTCGATCTGGAAGACCGCGAGCCTGCGGAGGCGCTCAAGATCATGCGGCTTCAGGCCAGCGACACGACTATCCGCCCGGGGGCCGACGTCCATGCCGTGCGGTGACGCCGGGCAGGACCTCGGTGGGCTCGGCCAGTCCGGCCTCGTCGCGCAGCAGCTCTCGTGTGGCGGCGTAGTGGCGTTGCCAGGCGGCCGGCCATGCCGGGTTCCAGTCCGGGTCGATCGCTGCGAGCACGGCTTCCCGTGCCGGGTGCCCTTGCAGGGCGCCCTTGCAGGGCGCCGGGGCGGCGGAGGTTGGACAGCCACTGTCCGAAGGGTTTGTCGAGTGTGGTGCCGGTGCGTGGGGACACGGCCGAACGGCTCGGCCAAACCTGACAGAAGATGTCCGACTTCCGGGAGACGCTCGGAGCACCACCGACGGGGAGGCACCGCCGGTTCCACGAGCGCGGAGGTCGGACATGTCAGGGCCGCTGGAAGGCACGCTGCGAGGCAAGGTCGCACTGGTCGCGGGAGCGACGCGCGGAGCGGGCCGGGGGATCGCCGTGGAGCTCGGCGCGGCCGGCGCCACCGTCTACGTCACCGGGCGCAGCACCCGCGAGCGGCGTTCGGAGTACGACCGCCCGGAGACGGTCGAGGACACCGCGGACCTCGTCACGGCGGCGGGCGGCCGGGGCATCGCGGTCCGCACCGACCACCTCGTCCCGTCCGAGGTCCAGGCCCTGGTCACCCGCGTCGCGGACGAACAGGGCCGCCTCGACGTCCTGGTCAACGACATCTGGGGCGGCGAAAAGCTCTTCGAGTGGGACACCCCGGTCTGGGAACACGACCTCGACAACGGCCTGCGACTGCTGCGCCTCGCCGTCGAGACGCACGCGATCACCAACCATCACGCGCTGCCCCTGCTGTTGCGCAAGCCCGGCGGCCTGGTCGTCGAGATGACCGACGGCACCGCCGCGTACAACCGGGACACCTACCGCGTCTCCTTCTTCTACGACCTCGCCAAGTCGTCGGTGCTGCGCATGGCGTTCGCCCTGGGGCAGGAACTGGGCCCGCGCGGTGCCACGGCGCTCGCGCTCACCCCGGGCTGGCTGCGCTCGGAGATGATGCTCGACAACTACGGCGTCTCCGAGGAGAACTGGCGCGACGCCCTGGAGCGCAATCCGCACTTCGGTATCTCCGAGACCCCGTTCTACGTGGGCCGCGCCGTCGCCGCCCTCGCCGCCGACCCGGACGTCGCGCGCTGGAACGGCGATTCGCTCTCCAGCGGGCAGCTCGCGCAGGTGTACGGCTTCACGGACCGCGACGGCAGCCGCCCGGACGCCTGGCGCTACCTGGTCGAGGTCCAGGACGCGGGCAAGCCGGCCGACACGGCGGGGTACCGGTGAACTCAGGTGTGATGCACCGGCGGCAGTGGCCAGCGCGCGGAGTGGCCCGGCGGCAGCGCCAAATCGTCCCGCACGGCCGCGTAGTAGCCCTCGCGCCCGGCGCGCTGCCGCTCCAGCAGGGCCTGCCACGCCTCCGGGTCACGTGTCCCCTCGCGCAGGAACTGCTCCATCTCCATCACCAGGACCACCCACGTCCGCGCCTGCTCCACCACCTCCGGACTGCCCAGCAGGATCAGCGCCTCCCCGGACGGATCCCGCGCGACGGTGGCCTCGGCCAGCAACGGGGCGGCCTCCTCCGGGGACAAGGGGTGCGGGTGCGGGTCGTTGCCCAGGTATGAAGCCACCCGGTACGTCAGAGTGACGCTCTTCTTCAGCGACCGCGCGTAGTCGGCGTACACGGACAGCCGCCGCTCCTCCCAGCGGGCCGCCCGCTCCCGGCGGAACCGGGCCTGATCGCCCCGCACGATCGCCAGGTACGAGCCGAGGGCACCGATCACCACGCCGATCAGCGCGGGGAGTTGTTGTATGAACGCGGACATGGGCGCACGGTATCCGTTCCCGGGACGATCATGGCAGCGCCCCTGTCAGGGGCGCGGGTCCGCGCAGTGACGCCTGATGGCGTCGGACACGCGGTCCACGTCCGCCTCGGTCGTACGCCAGTTGCTGAACGCCGCCCGCAAGGCGTGCGTCCCGCCGTAGAACGTCGGCGTCAGGAAGGCCTCACCCGAGGCGGCGACCGCATGGGCCAGCGCGCGCACCCGCTCCTCGCCGGGCTCGTCGGCGAGGGTGAAGCAGACGACGTTGAGCCGGACCGGCGCCAGGAGCCGCAGCTGCGGAACCTCCCCGATGCGCTCCCCGAGACGCTGGGCGAGCGCGACGTTGCGCTCGACGATCTCGCGATGCCCCGCCCGCCCGTACGCCATGAGCGAGAACCAGGCCGGGAGCGCGCGAAGCCGCCGGGAGTTCTCCGGTGTGAGATGCAGGAAGTCGGGGTCGCCGGTGGGCAGGCCGAGGTAGGCCGACGCGTTGTGGAAGACCCGGACCTGGAGGTCCTGGCGGCGCGTGAACTGGACGGCCGCGTCGTAGGGGACGTTCAGCCACTTGTGCAGGTCGACGCAGACGGAGTCGGCCGCGTCGAGTCCCTCGACGAGATGGGCGTACGCCGGGGACAGCGCGGCGAAGCCGCCGAACGCGGCGTCCACGTGCAGCCAGAAGTCGTACCGCTCCTTGAGCGCGGCGATGGCCCGCAGATCGTCGAAGTCGACGGTGTTCACGGTCCCGGCGTTCGCGACCACCACGGCCGGGCGCCCGTCGAGCGCGTCGAGGGCGGCGGCGAGCCGCTCGACGTCGACCGCCTCACGGTTCCCCGGCAGCACCGGCACCGGGCGCAGCCGGTCCCGCCCGACACCGAGCACGGACAGTGCCTTGGCGACGCTGGAGTGCGGGCTGCCGGACAACACGTCGACCGGGCCGAGCGCCCCGGCGCCCTCCCGCGAAACCGACACACCCCGGCGTTCCCCGAGCCACTCCCGCGCGATGGCCAGCCCCACCGTGTTGGACACGGTGGCCCCGCTCACAAATGCCCCGCCGTGCGCCTCGCTCAGCCCGAACAGCTCGCGCAGCCACCCCAGCGTCTCGCGCTCCAGGGCGGCGGCGGACGAGCCGGCGCCGCCGGACACGTTCTGGTCGTACGCACTGGTCAGCCAGTCCCCGGCGAGCGAGGCGGGCGTCGCGCCACCGGTGACGAAGCCGAGGTAGCGCGGGCCCGCGGAGCCGGAGAAGCCCGGCGACCAGCGCTCGGTGAACCGGGCCAGGGCACCCTCGGCACCCGATCCCTCGACAGGAAGGGGCTCGGGGCAGGGTGCCTCCTCGATATGGGCGACGGGACGCTCGTCGAGACCACTCACCTCCCGCGCGGCGACGTCGCGGGCGGACTGCAGCAGTTCCGGGAGCCGACGGAGGTCGTCGGCGAGCGTGGGGTGCATGGCGGCAGCGTAGGCGGGCGGTGGACCGAAATCGGGGTCCAATCGAGGGAAAGTGGACTGATCGGAAGGCTCTGCGCTGCCTACGGGCCGGCTCCGCGGCGAGGAATGTCACCGTTTCGTCGCAGCCCGGCCAGGCCTACAACGCGAAGCCCCCGACGCGGGTCTAGCAGGCAGAAAAAGACGGAGACAGGACGAGAGGGAAGGCCCGCCATGGGGGACATACGCAGACGAGGTGCCGTCGCGCTCGGGATCACCGGGCTGGTCGCGCCGCTCACCCTGGCGCTGGGCACGACGCCCGCGCAGGCCGCGAGCTGCACGACGCAGACCGGTCCGTACCAGAAGCAGGTGGAGAAGTTCCTCGGCCGACCGGTCGACGGCCGGCAGTCCACCGCCGACTGCAAGGCGATCCAGGCCTTCCAGACCAAGCACGGCATCACCCCGAACATCGGGTACGCGGGATCCGTCACCTGGGGCGTGATGGACCTGATGAACAAGCAGAAGGCCGTAGGGAGCAACCCCAACAAAGACGGCAAATGCCCCGTCAACAAGGGCCGCATCGCCTGCGTCGACCTGACGCTCCAGCTCAGCTGGATCCAGGACGGCAGCACCCTCGTCTACGGTCCGGTCCCGGTCCGCACCGGGCGCGACGGCTACGAGACCCGCACCGGCCTGAAGAAGATCTACTGGCGGGACATCGACCACGTCTCGACCATCTACAACGTGCCGATGCCCTACAGCCAGTTCTTCGACGGCGGCCAGGCCTTCCACTCGGTCGGCCTCAGCATGTGGAACCCGCCCGGCTCGCACGGCTGCGTCAACATGACCACGGCCACCGCCAAGAAGTACTGGTCGCTGCTGAAGAACGGCGACGACGTGTTCGTGTACGGCCGCAAGCCGGGCACCTGACGGAGCCCGGCTCACGCACGGGCCGAAACGTCACGCCTCCGGCGCGTCCCCGAAGTCCGGGATCTCCAGCCGCACCCCGCCCTGCCGTGCCGACTCGTGCGCGACGATGCCCGGCAGGGTGTAGCGGGCCGCGACCCACGCGTTCACCGACGGAAGGGTCCGGGTGTTGACCGCGGTCACGAAGTCGTCCACCAGGAAGTGGTGGCTGCCCTCGTGGCCGTTGTGCAGGTGGTCGAACTCCCGGGGGAGCCGCGCCCGGTCGTGCACGGGCGCCGATCCGGAGGTGAAGGCGGCCCGCAGCGCGGGCGCGATGTGCTGGAGCGACGGATCGTCGGGCGCGAGCGTCGGCTTGGGCTCCAGCAGCTCCGTGATGTCCCGCACCCCCTTCTTGTCCTGCCAGAAACTCACCGTGGCGAGCTGCTCCATACTGGCGTCCGTACCGAAGAACCGGAAACGCGACTCCCGGATGTGCGAGGGGTAGCCGACTCGCCGGAACTCGTTCGTACGGAACGAGCCCCCGCCCGCCACCTCGAACAGCGCGGTCGCGTTGGAGATGTCGTTGTTGAACTGGCTGATCTCCTTGTCGAACACACCGTCCCCGCGCTCGTCGCGCACCCCGATCGCCGACACGCTCACGGCGTGTGTCTGCCAGGCCCCGAGCACCCCGCCCACCGAGTGCGTCGGGTACAGCAGCGGGGGATAGCTGGCGGTCGCCTTCCAGTTCTCGCCGCCGCTGTACTGGTATGCCTCGTAGAACCCGAGGTCCATGTCGTGGACGTAGTCGCCCTCGGCGTAGAAGAGGCGCCCGAAGGCACCGTCGGCGATCTGGTCGCGGGCGTGCACCGTCGCCGGGTTGTACTGGCTGGTCTCGCCCATCATGTACGTCAGTCCGGTGGCCCGGACGGCGTCGATGATCGCCGCGATCTCCTCCTGGGTGATCGCCATCGGCACCGCCGAATACACGTGCTTGCCGGCCCGGAGACCCTGGAGCACCAGCGGCCCGTGGGTCCAGCGCTGGGTGAAGATCGCGACGGCGTCCACCGCCTTCGACTCCAGCATCGCCTCGTACGAGGGGAACGTGCCCGACAGCCCTTCGGCGGCCGCCAGTTCCGCGGCCCGCTCGGGGAGCAGATCGGTGACATGAACCTCGCCCACGCCGGGATGGGCGAGGAACAGCTTCGCGAACTGGCCGGAGAACTGCCCGGCGCCGACGATGCCGAGAGAGAACGTCATGTGCGGGACATCCTTCACTGGTGACTGGCTGCTGATGACGGGTGGTCGGTCCGTGGCTGGTGACGCTGAGCCGTCGGCCCTGGTTACCGGCCACTGAATTACGGGAGCACTGATTACATGGTCTACGGCGTCGTCACCATGCTCAGGAGCGACATCGTGGCCCGGCACGATCGCCCGCTCACCAGCCACGACCCCGACGAAGTCGCCGGCCTGCTCGCGGAGATGGCCGACGAACTGGCCCGCACCCACCCGCGGCTCGCCGGCATCGGCATCGGCGTGGGCGGCCTGGTCCAGGACCGCGCCGTGGTGGGGGAGTCCCCGTTCCTGCGATGGTGAGACGTCCCGTTGGCCCAACTCGTCGACGAGCGCACGGGGTTGCCCGTGGTGGTCGAGAACGACGTCGCCGCCCTCGTGGAGGCCGAGACCTGGTTCGGCGCCGGACGCGGACTCGACCGCTTCGTCGTCCTGACCACCGGCGCGGGCGTCGGCTACGGCCTCGTCCTCGGCGGCGAGCGGGTGCCCTGTGCCGAGGAGGACCGCGGCTTCGGCCGCCACTGGATCCTGAACCCCAACGGCCCGCTCAGCCCCGACGGCGAACGCGGCAGCGCGGTCTCCCTGCTGACGATCCCCAGCATCCGCTACCAGATCCGGGCCGCCACCGGCCGCGACATGACGTACGAGGAGATCCTTGCCCGCGCCGCCGAAGGGCACCCCATGGCCTTCCGGGTCATCGACGAGGCGGTCCGCGCGCTCGGCACCCTCGTCGCGCAGATCGCCGACTTCGCCATGCCGCAGAAGATCCTCCTCGCCGGAGAGGGCGTCGGCCTCGTCGACGTGGCGGGCCCGCTCGTCGAGGAGACCGTCCGCGCGAACCGCCATCCGCCGGCCGAGCCGGTCAACCTGGAGACCAAGGTGTCCGACTTCCACGACTGGGCGCGGGGAGCAGCGGTGTTGGCGATCCAGGTCCTGGTGCTGGGGGCGGCGGATGCGTGAGTGATGAGCTTCACGGTCCGTAATGTCGTCCGGTGTACCTTTACTCACATCGTCTTCACGCCAAGGCCCGTATGCTTCACACCATGTCCACCACTCCTGAAGCCGCCTCGGAGCGCTCCGCAGCCGAGGTCAACGAGGAGATCCGGGCCCTGTGGTTCCGGGCGGGCGGGACGCTCAGCATGGAGGAGCGGCGGGAGTACCAGCGGCTCGTCCTGGAGTGGGCGGAAGCCTCTCCGCAGTCGCCCACACAGGCGGCGTGACCGTCCAGGTCCCAGCTTCCGGCCTCCTCTCTGGGTGCCGCTGATCTCCGCGGGGGCGGCCGCCCTCCGATCTCAGCCCCAACTCTGCGAATACTGCCGTCGATAGGCCTTGCGGTCCTGTTCCGTGCGGATGTAGCGCGTCGCCACCAGCGCGATGAGACTTCCCGCGATGACCAGCAGGCCCGGTCCGAGGTTCCGGGGATCCGTCAGCCGGGACACGAGTGTCTCGGCGTCGCCGGTCGTCCCCACCGGTTCGACGGCGCCCGGTGCCGCGGAGCCCGGCGCGACCGCCGCGCCCTGCGACGCCGAGACCGACGGGGCGGGGGAGGACGCCCGGCCCGCCGCTCCGGCGGAGGCCCCCGGCTGCCCCGCGAGCTGCACGCCCAGCGCCGTCAGCGCCTTGGTGACCGGCTGGAAGAACGTCGTACCGCCCGAGGCGCAGTCCCCGTTGCCCCCCGAGGTCACCCCGAGAGCGATGCCCTCGGAGAACAGCGGGCCGCCGCTGTCGCCGGGTTCGGCGCACACGGTGGTCTCGATGAGCCCGGTGACCGTGCCCTCGGGGTAGTTGACCGTCGCGTTCAGCGCGGTCACTTTCCCGTCGTGCAGACCACTGGTACTCCCGCTGCGGAAGACCCGCTGACCCACGGCCGGATCGGCGGTGCCCACGATCCGTACGCCCTTTCCGCCGCCGATGCCCACGACATCGGCGCCCGTCGTGGGCTGCCGGCCGTTGTCGTACTGCACGAGCGAGAAGTCGTTGCCGGGAAACGCCGTGGTGATCGTCCGGCCGACCTGCTGGGTGCCCTGGTTGTCCGCGAACCAGACGGACCCGGCCGGGCCGCAGTGACCGGCCGTCAGGATGAACTCGCTCTGTCCGTTGGTCACATTGAAGCCCGCCGAACAGCGTCCCCCGGTCGAGAAGATCGGCTGCGCGCCGTTCAGCCGCGTGGTGAACGTGCCCTGGGTCCGCTGCATGCGTACGGAGTCCCCGATGCCGTCGGCGAGTTTCGTCATGCGCGACCAGTCGGCGGCGGAGACCGTGCTGTCGGCCTGCACCACCACCTCGTTCTTCGTGTAGTCCACGGCCCACGCGGTGCCCGCCACCCTCGGCGCCGAACTCAGGCTCGCCGTCGCGGACTTGAGGTCCGCCATGCTGTGCCGGACGACCTTGGCGCGGGCCCCCGCCTCCTTCACCTCGGCGGCCGCGGCCGCGTCGGTCACGGCGACGACAGGACGACCGTCGGACGCGATCCAGCTGCCCGCCGTGCGTGCGGTGCCCAGGCGCGACACCAACTGGGTGCCCATGCCGGCCGCGGCCTGCGCCGAACCTCCTGTGGCACGCGACGAGTCGGACGGTTCGCTCGCCATCGCGTGCGTCACCATCAGACCTCCGCAGAGCAGTCCGCCGACGGCCGCGAGTCGCGCCCCCCGTCGGACGATCCGTCGTCGTGCGTGCCTCATCCATGGGCTCCCGAAGCCGAACGGCACGGCGTCACCACCGCCGAGGGCCCCGGTCGAGAGCCCTCCTCTCATACGCGCGCCCGCGCCGGTGCGTTCAGCGTCGGTTTCCCTGGACGACCGCCCTGTCATGATGGGCGCATGCGTGTGCTGATTCCGGTCCCCGACCGCGACTTCGACGTCACCGAAGTGGCCGTACCCTGGCGGATTCTGACGGAAGCAGGGCACGAGGTCGTCTTCGCGACCGAGCGGGCGGCCACCCGCCCCGCCGCGGATCCGAAGCTGCTGACCGGCGTGCTCTTCGGACAACTCGGCGCCGAGGCGGAACCCCGGCGGTTCTATCAGGAGCTCGTCCAGGCGCCGGAGTTCCGCGCCACCGTCTCCTGGGCGGACGTGGACGTCGAGGAGTACGACGGACTGCTGCTGCCCGGCGGCCACGCGCCCGGCATGCGGCAGTACCTCGGCTCAGCGGTGTTGCGGGAGCGGATCGCCCGCTTCTGGGCGCTGGAGCGGCCGGTCGGCGCAATCTGCCACGGCGTCCTCGTGCTCGCCCGCGCCCAGGACGCACAAACGGGCCGCAGCGTCCTGGCCGGCCGGCGCACCACCTGCCTGCCCAAGTACATGGAGCGCACCGCCTACTTCACCACGGCCTGGCGCCTCGGCCGCTACTACCGCACCTATCCCGCCTATGTGGAGGACGAGGTCAGGGCGGCGCTCGCCGACCCGGCCACACAGTTCGCGCGAGGTCCCCGCACGCTGACGCGGCGCGGCACCGCCCTGGACGACACCCACGCGTTCGTCGTCCAGGACGGCCACTACCTCTCCGCCCGCTGGCCCGGAGACGCCTACCTCTTCGGCCGCCGCTACCTCGCCCTGCTGCGGAGCACCGCCGGGCGTTAGTACTCCAGCAGTACTTCGTGGCTTGACCTGGGGAAACGTCGAGCGGTGGGAGTGTAGCGGGCAGGATGGCGTCACGGACGGCTTCTGCCCGCACGCCCCTCGAAGGAGTGCCCACGACGGCGGTAATGGCAGCGACGGGCCACCGCTTGGCGTCGTCGGCGCCAGTGCGACCAGCTCAACGCGTGGGTGAGGGTGTGAAGGTCTCGGGGTGTGTGAGCTGCCAGGAGTCGCCGCACTTCCGCCACGGTGAGCTCGATGACCACGGCATCCTCACCGACGGATCCCCTTTTTCGGCTGCTCGCGCGCTCATCACCGCGAGGAAGGTGTGGGCGAGCATGGCCAGGGTGATGTGTCGATACCAGCCGACATAGCGGCGGACCTCGTACTCGTCCAAGCCGCACTCGTTCTTCGCTGCCTGGAAACACTGCTCGATCGCCCACCGGGCGCCAGCGACGCGCACCAGTTCGTCCACTGCGACATCCAGCGGTGCGTAGCCGAGGTAGTAGGCGATCTCGTCCGGCCGGCTCAAGCTGCGCCGTGCCAGCGCCCACCGCCGACGGATCAACACGCCATCCTGGTGGTCGTACTCGGCCACTGGGCGCAACTGGACGGCCGCCCAGTCATATTCGCGCTGCCCCTTCGCGCCCGCGCCGCAGGAACGGCGTTCCCATGCCTGGTGGGGGGCCTGCTCGAAAGCCCTGTCGATGCGTGGGCCGGCCAGGGAGAACTGGGACTTGGGGACGGCCAGGACATAGCCGACGCCGGAATCTTCCAGCATCCGGCGGAAGCGGTTGTCCTGTCCGTAAGCGGCGTCCGCCGTGACCCAGGCGATCGGCAGCGGCGAGGCCAGGGTCCTGCGGACCATCGTCGCCGCGAGGGTGTTCTTGGTGGCGAACTCCCGCTGATCGGGGACCTTGGCCGCGCAGCAGCGGTCGAGGTCGTCGGTCCAGGACTTGGGCAGGTAGAGCTCGCGATCCACCAGGGCGCGGCCGGCTGTGCTGGCGTAGGCGGCGAAGACGCCGATCTGGCAGTTCTCGGTGCGGCCGGCGGTGCCGGAGTACTGCCTTTGGACACCGGCGGAGGTAGTGCCCTTCTTCAGGAACCCGGTGTCGTCGATGATCAGTACCCCGTCGGGGCGGCCGAGGTGTTCGGCGACGTAGGTCTGCAGGTCGTCGCGGATGTCGTCGGGGTTCCAGCGGGCTCGGGAGAGCAGGTGCTGCAGTCCGTCGGGGGTTAAGTGCCCGGCGTGTTCGGCAAGTTGCCAGCTGTTCTTGCGGGCCACCGGGGCGAGCAGTGCGCGCACGTAGTCCCGCATGCGGCGGCGTGGCTCGACGCGGCCGAAGTGGTGCCCGATGGTGGTGAGGAGATGGTCCAGGTCGCGGTCCCAGGTCTCGGCCGTCTGTTCGGTGATCACGACCCGAGGCTTCCCAGGGCCCGGGGCGACTTGCCGTCGTGGGCACTCCTTCGAGGGGCGTGCGGGCAGAAGCCGTCCGTGACGCCATCCTGCCCGCTACACTCCCACCGCTCGACGTTTCCCCAGGTCAAGCCACGAAGTACTGCTGGAGTATTAGGCCCTGTCCGGCGGATCATGACGGAGTCGCGGGGTCTGGGCGCGTGCGGCGGATCACGACGGAGACGCGGGGTCCAGGCGTGTGCCGGACGCTGGGGCGTGCGGCCGGTCGGGGCACGAGCGTCAGACGCGTGTGCGGGCGGCCACCTCCTCCGGCGTCAGATAGACGTCGGTGTGCTCGAAGTCCCGCAGGGTTCCCTTCTTGTCGGCGAGGAACCCGGTGCGGACGAAGTCGTCGCCGGCGACCGCGTTGAGGAACCAGTTGGCGCCGGTACGGAACCGGGCCGCGCCGGTGCGCAGCGCGTACAGGTGGTAGCCGCGGGCCACGACCTGCGCGAGCACGCCCTTGAGGCCGATGCCGAGCGGCTTGGACACCGCGTCGTGGCCGCCGAGGTCGACGACGAGACCGAGGTCCTTGTGCTTGTACGGCGTCGTGGGCTGCCCGCGCAACAGCGCGGCCAGGTTCTTCGCCGCGTGCCGGCCCTGCCGGGCGGCGTGCTGGGCGGTCGGCACGCAGTACGAGCCGTCGCCCTTGGCGAGGTCGGGCACGGCGGCCGCGTCGCCCAGCGCGAACACCCCGTCCAGACCCGGCACCTTGAAGTCGGGCTCGGCGAGGATCCGGCCGCGCACGGTCTCCGCGCCCAGCGAGTCGACCAGCGGGCTCGCCGCGACACCGGCCGTCCACACCAGCGTGCGCGAGGGCAGCACCCGGCCGTCGGTGAGGGTGACCTTGTCCTCGGTGACGGAGGCGACGGAGGTCTCCAGGGAGATGTGCACCCCGCGTTCGCTCAGCAGACTCAGCGCGCTCGCGCCCAGCTTGTCGCCGAGTTCGGGCAGCAGTTTGGGGGCGACGTCGACCAGATGCCACTTGATGAGGCCGGGGTCCAGGCGCGGGTGGTAACGCTTGGCCGCGGCGGTGGTCAGGCGCTGCAGACAGGCCGCCGTCTCGGTGCCCGCGTAACCGCCGCCGACCACCACGAACTGCAGCCGCGCCGCCCGTTCGTCCTCGTCCGACGTGGCCGCCGCCAGGTCGAGTTGGGCGATCACATGGTCACGCAGATACACGGCCTGGGCGAGCGTCTTCATACCGCGCGCCTCGTCCAGCAGGCCGGGGATGTCGAAAGTACGGGTCACGCTGCCCGGGGTGAGCAGCAGGTAGTCGTAGGGCAGGTCGACTGTTTCCCCGGTGATCTTGCGGACGAGGCACACCTTGGATCCCGGGTCCACGCCGATCACCCCGCCCGGCACCAGCTCGGTGCGGCGCAGGATCCGGCGCAGCGACGGCGCCACGGACTGCGGGGTGACCACACCCGAGGCGACGTGTGGCAGCAGAGGCAGGTAGAGCTGGTAGTCGTTCGGGCTGACCAGGGTGATCCGGGCGTCGCCGGGAGCGAGGGTACGCTCCAGCCCGCGCGCGGCCTCGACACCGGCGAAACCCGCGCCGACGATGACGATCTTCGGTGCGTCCATCCGAGCAGCCTCTCTCCTTGAGCCGACACCGCGGCCCGCCGACCGCGAGCCCAGGCTCACATGGGACGGCCCCGCCTGCCACCCCACCACGGGGCGGGGAGCGCGGCCGCCGGATTCTCTACCGGGCAGTAACTCCTTCTTCCCCTTTCGTACATCCTCATGCGCGATCATGTCGGGCGCGGCGAGGTCGAGGTACCTCGCCGCTCCGACGTGACGAGGCGTGAGAAGGGGACGGGAATGACAGGACGCGGTGTGGGGCGCCGGATAGGCGCAATCTCGGCAGTCGTGGCTCTCGGCATCGGAGGGACGGTCACCGCGGCGGGGTCCGCCAGCGCGGCCCCGGTCCAGCCGGCGGCGAGCACGACCGCGGCACAGGCCGGCGTCGACTACGCCACCTGGCAGCGGGACGTCCAGGCCGTCATCGACCAGGCGCGGCCGTACGTCGAGCAGCGCACCGCCGACGCCGCCGGACAGAAGCTCGCCCTCGTCTTCGACATCGACAACACCACGCTGGAGACGGACTTCCACTCCTGGTACGAACTGCCCACCCCGGCGGTCGAGGCCTCCCTGGAACTCGCGCGCTACGCCCACTCCCGGGGCGTCGACATCTTCTTCGTCACCGCCCGCCCCGGCATCATCGCCAGCGAGACCAAGTGGAACCTGGAGAGCGTCGGCTACCCGGTCTCCGGCCTCTACGTGCGTGATCTGCCGGATCTCTTCGACGAGGTCAGCGCCTACAAGACCAGCAAGCGGGCGCAGATCGAGTCCCTGGGCTACACGATCATCGCCAACGTCGGCAACAACACCACCGACCTGGTCGGAGGCCATGCCGAGCGCACCTTCAAGCTGCCCGACTACGACGGCCAGTTGTCCTGAGCCCGGCGGTCCGGGCGCCGTGCGGCGCCCGGACCCACCCCGCTTACACTTCGGCCATGGACGAGGCCTCGCTGGACACGCTCGCTTCGGGCAAGTACCTGCTGATCACGAGCTACCGCAAGAACGGGACGGGCGTCGCGACGCCCGTGTGGGTGGTGCCGGACGGCGCGGCGCTCGGCGCCTGGACGGGCGCGGACACCTGGAAGGTGAAGCGGATCCGCAACCGGGCCGACATCCTGGTGGGCCCCTGCGATGTGCGGGGCAGGCCGACCGGCGACCAGATCCCCGCCACGGCCGAGATCCTCGACGCCGCCGGGACCGCCCGCTATCGGCAGCTCATCGCCCGCAAGTACGGGCTGATCGGCCGTCTCACCCTCTTCGGCAGCCGCCTGCGACGCGGCGAGCGCGGCACGGTGGGCATCCGCATCACGCCGACGTCCCTTTGACCTGACGTACCGCGCATGACCTGACGTACCGCGCACCGCTCCCGGTCGGTACGCGTGGACCAGTACGCGTAGACCAGTACGCGTGGACCAGTACGCGTAGACCGGCCCCGGGTCCAGGAGTTGTTGCTGCCGGGTGCGGACGACGAGGCTCGTACGGCGGTCGAAGGTGCCGTCCGCGCGCAGGTGGAGGTGCGGGCGGTGCCGGCGTACGCGGCGAATCTGCCGCCCACACTGCTGAGTCCGGCCAGATGGCCGGGCTGATCGCGTGGTCGCCCGGCTGTAGCATGAAACCGGACATTCACCTCCGCTCTGGGAGTCAAGCGATCGAGATGGCGTCGAGCCCCGGCACCAACCGGCCCCCGCTGCGACGGGACGCCGAGGCCAACCGCCGTCGTATCCTCGCCGCAGCCCGTGAGGTGTTCCGGGAGCGGGGCACGGAGGCGAGTCTCGCCGACATCGCCGCCCATGCCGGCCTGGGTCTGGGAACCGTCTATCGGCGCTTCTCGAACAAGGAAGAGCTGGTGGACGCGCTCTTCGACGACATGACCGACACCCTCGTCGCCGTGGCGGAAGAAGCCCTGGCCGACCCGGACGCCTGGCACGGGCTGGTGACGAGCATGGAGAGGGCCTGCGAGATCCAGGCCTTCGACCGCGGGCTGCGCGAGGTGATGCTCGGATCGGCGGCGAGTCCGCAGCGGCAGGCCCAGGTGCGGGCACGGATCGTGCCGGTCATGGGCGCGCTGATCGCCCGGGCGCAGGACCAGGGCTCGCTGCGCGCCGATGTCGTGCCCGTGGACCTGCCCATGATCCAGCTGATGGTGGCCGCGGTCACCGACCGCACGGGCCGGCCCGATCTGTGGCGCCGCTATCTGCGGCTGCTCCTGGACGGCCTGCGCGCGGAGCCAGGCGCGGCCTCCGACCTTCCCGAAGTCACCTTCGGGGACTCCGAGTTCATGGATGCGCTCGACGAGTCGAGCGCTCGTGAGGCCCGGGACCGGGCTCCGCGGTAGCCGCGCGGGCGCGGCCCTGCCGACCGACCGTCCCCCGCCACCTCGTGTCCCTCCCTCCCTCCCCGCAGATGACACGCGCGCTCCTGCGGCCTGTCACCCTGCCCGGACACAAGCGGGAATCCCATTCCCACTTAGTGCTACCGTGAGGGTAGAAGTGGGAATAGCGTTTCCACTTATGGCGCTCGGGCGACGACCGGAGGAGAACCATGCCCAAGGGAGAGAACAGCGATGTGGCCGGGTGCGGGAGGGTCAAGCGCGCGAGTGTCGGACTCGCGGCATCCGTCGTGCTCGGACTGACCCTCGCGGCCTGCTCCTCCGGTGGCGGGAGTGCGGGCGCCGGGGCGTCCTCCGCCAAGGCGACGGAGTGCCCGTCCTCTCCGGCAGCGGGCACTCCGGCGGGGGGAGCCCCGAGTGGGGCGGCGGCCGGACGCGCGTCCATCCCGGTCGCGAAGACCGTCAGGGCGAGCGACACCAGCACGAGCACGGTCATCGACCCCACCGGCGCGCAGATCCGGTGCGGGAAGACGGAGATCGCCACGCACAGCGACCTCGTCTACTCCACCCCGACCACCAACGGGAAGAAGGCGGAGCTCAAGCTGGACCTCCAGGTCCCCGTGACCGACGGCAAGAAGCCCCTCGTCGTCTATCTGACCGGAGGCGGTTTCGTCATGGCGGACAAGAGCGCCAATGCGAACCAGCGGACCTACGTCGCCGAGCAGGGGTACGCCGTCGCCAGTATCGAATATCGGACCGTCACCAGTGGGGCCACCTACAAGGAGTCCGTCCAGGATGTGAAGTCGGCGATCCGCTATCTGCGGGCGCACGCCGACGAGTACGGCATCGACTCGGCGAACGTCGCCGTCTGGGGGCAGTCCGCGGGCGGCTATCTCGCCGCGATGGCCGGGACCACCCATGGCGTCAAGGCGTTCGAGGCCGGTGACCATCTGGATCAGAGCAGTGAAGTGCAGGCGGTCGTCGACGAGTTCGGGGCGTCCGACCTGTCCATGATCGCATCCGACTTCGACGCGGCCACGCAGAAGAGCTATCTGGCTGCCGGTACCAGCTCCGCGCGGTTCGTCTTCGGCCCCGACAGCAAGGCGTCGCTGAAGGACGATCCCGACGCCGTCGCGGCAGCCGACCCGGGCACGTACGCCGACTCGTCCGACCCCGCCTTCATGCTGCTGCACGGAAGCGACGACCACCTCGTCTCACCGAGTCAGACCCTTACCCTGCACAACACCCTGCGGGACAAGGGCGTCGACAGCACCCGCTATGTCCTCAAGGGCGCGGACCACGGCGACCTGGCTTTCATGGGAGGCGACCCGAAGAGTGGCCTCAAATGGTCGACCGAGGAAGTCATGGGCGACATCGTGAAGTTCCTCGACAAGCACCTCGGAAACGGGTCCTGACGGGAGGGGGGTTTCGAGGGCCACGGAAGTGGGGCGCGAGGGCCTCGGAAGTGGCCGAATGGGGCGGCCTCGCTAACGGGCGAGAGGGGTCTCGGTAGTGGGGCGAGCGGTTCGGGGCAGGGGCGCCGCGTGCCACTGCCGCCCGTGGAGAAGCTCCGTCTCCCCGTGGCTGACTGCCCCTCAGCCCAAGCTCTAGAAGGCCGTGTGTGCCGGGACCGTCAGCCTCACCGGCGCCCAGGACGCGATCATCGCCGACTGGACGACCGCGCTCTCCAGCCTCGGCCTCCGCTGACGATCCACCCCGGGCGCACTCTGGGCGACGCCCTCCGAACTCCTCGCCGGGGAGCCGGCGAGCGAGTGGTCAGACCCAGCTCCGATAGGGGCCGTCGACGAGTTGGAACACCGGCTGGCGGCGTACCGGGTCCTGGGCGGTGGCGAGTTGGACTCGGTCGCCGCTGTGCACGTCGGAGGGTGACCCCATGACCCTGCCCCGGACGGTGAACCCCTCGGTCATCTCGATGAGGGAGACATTGCGCGCCGCGGGGGTGTTGCGGTGGATGACCGTGGAATGACGCACGATGCCCGAGCCCGCGCTCACTTCCGTCCGCAGGTCGCTGCCGGCGCAGACGGGGCACAGGAGGCGCTGGTACATCGCGGTGCCGCACCAGTGGCAGCGCTGGAAGCGGAGCGCGTCCGCGCTGTGTTCCGCGGGGGCCGGGTCGAGCACGTCCGGCGCGGCTCCGGCCTCCGGGCGGGCGTTTCCGGTCCCCGGACGCGCGGTTTCGATCCCCGGATGGAGGGCGATTCCTGGGTGGTACACGTGGTCATCTCCCTGCGCTCGGCCGGAATCTGAAGGTGCCCGGATCGCCGTGCACACCCTCAGAGTATGGCACTCAGTGCCACTCGTAAAGGCACTCCGTACCCCTAATAAGAGCCGGCCCGAGCCAGGCGTGATCAGTCCCGCCCGAGGGTGGATTCGATCTCCTGGACGACGCGCCACATCGGCGCTCCGCGCCGGGAGATGACGACGACCACGTCATCCCGCTCGTCGTGCGTCGCGTCGCCCGGCGGGCTCCCGAAGGTCCCCCGCACATATCCGAGCGCGTGGTCCACCGCCGTCGTCGCGTCCCCCTGTCCGTCAGAACGCAGCCAGGACCGCAGGGCGTTGTTGTGCGCGGCGACCACCGCCGCGGCGATGACGTCGGCCTGCAGTGTGCCGTCGCGCCGGCCGGCGAAACGCCCGCGCAGGTACTCGGCGAGGGCGCGCTCGTAACGCCAGACGACCGACAACTCGTACGCGCGCAGGCCCGGGACCTTCTTGGTGAGGCGGTAGCGCTGCACGGAGAACGTCGGGTTCTCGGCGTACATGCGCAGCACGAGCCGGGCGGCGTCGCAGACGCGCTGCACCGGGTCGTCCGCGTCGGCGCCGGCGCCGAGAAATGCCGTCATGTCGGCCAGGCAGCGCTCGTGGTCCGGGAAGACCACGTCCTCCTTGGACGGGAAGTAGCGGAAGAACGATCGGCGGCCGACTCCGGCGAGGGCCACGATGTCGTCGACCGTGGTCTGCTCGTAGCCCCGCTCCAGGAAGAGCTGGAAGGCCGCCGCGACCAGGGCCTCCCGCATCGGCGGCTTCACGGTCGGCACGTCGCTGGGCTCGCGTCGCCGGGGTCCCTCGTTCATGAACGGCAAACTAGCATCGAAGCGAGGTCCCGATGGCACTCAGTGCGCCGTGAGGAGGGAACTGAGTTCCTCGGCGTTCCCCTCGCTGCTGGGGCTGGGGCCGGGCTGGGGCTGCGGGACTGGGGGACCGGGGAGCGGTGGGGAACTGTCGGTAGGGGCCGCGCCTGCCGCGCCCGCGGGCGGACGGCCGTGTCGTCGATCGCATACGCCGCCGCCTCATCGACCGCACAGGAACGCCAGATTCCTTATGCGGCCGAAATGTGATGGACTGTGAAGTCCTTGTGTATTCAACGAGGTTGACAGTCTCCGCGCGCTGATCGACTATGTGGTCGCACTGTGGCCCATGTGACCAATGGGCCCGGCGTTTCCTCGACCACTTGCCCCGGTGCGGCCCCCGGCAGCCGTGTGCTGCTCCCTTGTCGTCGCCCGGGTCTCGCATCATCAGGATGGGATCCGCATGTCCATAGCGAGACGTGTCACCCTTCGCTGCCTGCTGGGGACGGGCGCGGCGGCGCTCGCCCTCTCAGCGGCCACCACCACCGCCTGGGCCACCGGCACGCCCGGTGGCGACGGATGGGGCAAGGCCGGCAGCGGTTACGCCCCCGGACAGGGCGCGGGCACGGCGACCGCGACCGATCGCTGCCAGTTCTCCCTGGACGGGACGAACTTCTACGACTCGGTCCGCGTCGACGACGAGAACCTCAAGCCCACCGACGACGGCAAGGTCCACATCAAGGTCCGTACGGCGAGTGACGCCGGCACCTGCACCGCCTCGTTGGCCGCTTACCGCACGCACGGCGCCACCTTCAAGACCTCCGGCGTCCAGGTCTTCCACGACTTCGACTCCGTCACGGTCAAGCCGGGCGCCACCGACTCCCTCGACATCTCGGTGCCCGACGCGGGCTGCTTCGCGCAGATCGACCTCTACCGTGGCGCCGTCAAGTTCGACGGCAAGTACGACGCCAAGGACGGCTTCGAGCACGGCGACCTGCCCGCGGGTCCGGACCACGCGGTCATCAAGGACAAGCTGATCATGGCGTGGAACGGCGGCAAGAACGACTGCACGTCGCAGCCGACCACGCCGGAGACGACGCCGCCCGCCTCGACGCCGCCCGCGGAGACGCCCGGCAGCCCGACCGCTTCGACGCCCGCGACCCCGGCGACGCCCTCGGCGTCCGAGACCACCGCCACCCCCTCGGCGTCCGAGTCGACCGCCTCGTCGGCTCCCTCGCCCCACGGCGGCGAGTCGACCGCGCCCGGCGACCTCGCGGAGACCGGCGGCGGCAACACCCTGCCGATCGCGGCCGGTGCCGTGGCGGTCCTCGCGGCCGGTGCCGCGATCACCGTCGCCGCCCGCCGTCGGCGCTCGACGGGCACCCGCGCCTGAGGGCTCCCGTGTCTGACGGGCACCCCTGCCTGACGGGCACCCGCGCCTGACGGGCACCGTCATCGCCTCCCGATGACCTCTTGAGGGGCCCCGGCACTCCGCTCGTACGCGAGTGCCGGGGCCTCGTCCGTACGCACCCGGAAGCCGGGCGGCCGGGAAGGGGACGGCACGAAGAGCGGGGGCGGCGGGCTCAGTGGTCGTTGCAGCCCGCCGACGGCGCGTCGCCCGGTATCGGCCGCCTCTGGTGGGCCTGGAGGGCGACGCTCACCAGCGTCAGGAGCAGGTCGATGTCCGAGTCGACGTCGAGATGGATGGTGACCCAGCGCGAACCGGGCACCATCCGGATCGCGGTCACCCCTTTGAGGTGGTCCTCGAAGCGCCGGATCGCCCGGTCCGTGAGGTGCAGGTCGACGTCGTGGTCCGTATGGAAGTGGACGATCTCGCCCTGCGCCGAGCGCAGGGCCCGCCCCGTGCCGCAGCTCGGCCGGGCCTCCGCCAGGTCCGGCCAGTCCGCCAGCCGCGTCATGGCTCTCAACGCCAACGTCATGCGCCCATCATGACCAGCTCACCACCCGGCCACCAGGACTTGCGGAAGGCGTAACCGAGCCGTAGTGCCCGAATGCCCGGATACGGACGCCGAATTCGAGCGGCCGTACGGGACTTCGTCGGAGGCCGATCCCGGCGAGGTCGAGCAGGGCGGCCCGCTCGGTCCGGTGCGGCCTCGGCCAGGCGTGTCGGCCGAGCGACCGGCCTGGGTCACACGGTCAGGCCATCCAGAAGAAGACCGCGGTCATCCGCTTGTCCTCCATGGTGCTGCCGCAGTACTCGGTGGCGCTGTGCATCAGGTTGGCGTTGTAGAGCAGCAGGCGGTTGTAGCGGTGCGGTACGGCGATGTCCTCGACGAAGGAGTCCGGCGGGACGAAACGCGTGCCCAGGGCCTCGACGAGGTTGTTGTGCGGCGCGGCCACCACATTCCCGCCGAGCCGGCCGCCGGGTAGGTTCTGCCGGTAGAAGCTGGTGCCGCAGTTCTTGGGCACGTTCGGATTCAGGTAGAGCACCGCGGCGTAGCGGCACAGCGCGCGGGAATCGGTGTGCGGCCGCGGCTGCCCCTCGTCCTTGCCGACCACCTGGACGCAGTTGTGGTTGAGGGTGGCGCCGGACGGCGTCGTCTGTTGCCACAGCTTCTGGGCGCCGGTGGCCTTCTTCACCAACCGCTCTACGCGCGTCAACTCCTCCGGTTCCAGCCCGGGCATCGTCCGCAGACCGGGCCAGCTCTCCGACGTGTACGGATAGCCCTTGACCCAGTCGTCCTTGTCGACGCACCGGGCCCGGACGGCATCCACATCGGGCAGCACATTGTCGAAGACCCAGTAGTCGCGGTCGCGGGTGGGCTTCCGATAGGGGAGAACGGGGAGTGCCGGTGTTCTCGGAGGTTGTGGGGGCATGCGGCAGACCTTATGGGCGCGGCACGTCAGTGATCTCCAGGATTTGGTCAATCTTCCGTCAACTCGGCGTGTTCTCAAGGCCGTCGGTCGGCGAGGGCTTCGCGGGACACCTCCCCGCGAGTCGCCTTGGTAATGAGATCCATTTTCATATAGCGTCTGGTCCCGCCAGCCCACCCATCCAGGAGATCCCCATGGCCGTCCCCAAGCGGAAGATGTCCCGCAGCAACACCCGTCATCGCCGAGCCCGGTGGAAGGCCGCCACGCCGCAGCTCGTGCCGGTCACCGTCGACGGCTCGTCGTACCTCGTCCCGCAGCGGCTGGCCAAGGCCTACGAGCGCGGCCTGCTGCGCCCGGAGGGCTGACGTGCGCGCCGCCTTCGTCGGGAAGGGCGGCAGCGGAAAGACCACGCTGTCCGCGCTCTTCGCCCGCCATCTCGCGCACTCCGGAGCGCCCCTCGTCGCCATCGACGGCGACATCAACCAGCATCTGGCCCAGGCCCTCGGCCTCGGCGACGACGAACCGTTCACGGCACCGCCCCTCAGCACACGGCTCGGCGAGATCAAGGACCACCTGCGCGGCGACAACCCCCGTATCACCTCGCGCGAGGCCATGATCAAGACCACCCCGCCCGGACGTGGCTCACGCCTGCTGCGTCTGCGCGGCGACGACCCGGTGCACACTCCCCACATCCAGGAGGTGCGCGGCGTACCGCTGATGGTCACGGGTGAGTTCGACGAGAGTGATCTGGGGGTGGCCTGCTACCACTCCAAGCTCGGAGCCGTGGAGCTCTACCTCAACCATCTCGTCGACGGCCCCGGCGAGTACGTCGTCGTCGACATGACCGCCGGCGCGGACGCCTTCGCCTCCGGGCTGTTCACCCGCTTCGACCTGACTTTCCTGGTCGCCGAACCCACCCGCAAGAGCGTCTCGGTCTACCGCCAGTACCGCGACCACGCAGAGGAGTTCGGCATCCCGATCGCCGTCGTCGGCAACAAGGTCACCGGCGAGGACGACCTCCTCTTCCTCAAGGAGCACGTCGGCGACGACCTCCTGACGTCCTTTCAGCACTCCTCCTGGGTGCGGGCCCAGGAGCAGGGACGCGCGCAGGGCGACCTCGAACCCCACAACCAGCACGCCCTGCGCACTCTGCGGGCCGCGCTGGACGCCCGTACCAAGGACTGGACGGCCTTCCAGGAGCACGCGGTCGCCTTCCACCTCCGCAACGCGGCGGCGTGGGCCGACCGGGCCACCGGCAGCGACCTCGCCGCACAGGTCGACCCCGGCTTCCGGCACGGGCCGGCCGCCCTCGAACCGGCCTCCGCCTGAGCGCCCGCCGGATACCACCGAACCACCTAGCGACAGGAACTCCCGTCTTCATGTCACTCGACGTCTCCCCGAAACTGCTCGCCGAAGCCGAACGCGGTCAGGTCCGCGAAGAGGACTTCGTGGAAACGGTTCGTACGTCCCTGCCGTACGCCTACGACCTCATCGCCGGGCTGGTCGCCGAACTACGCGGCGGCGCGGCGGAGTTCGCCGACAACCACACCCCGCCACCCTCCGAGAAGGAGCGCGGGCAGCTGCTCAGGGCGCTGGCCAGTGACGCGATCCGCGGCAGTCTGGAGCGGCACTTCGGGGTCACGCTGGCCTTCATGAACTGCCACCGGGTCGCGGTCTTCCGTCCCGAGGCCCAGGGCGGAGAGACCCACACCCGCTTCACCTCGCTGCGCTCGCAGATCCTCCATCAGTCACCCGAGCTCCGCGACTGCTGACGTGGAGAGCCACCGGTTCGTCGCCCGTGCGGGTCAGACCGGTGGCTCCGTGAGGGACTGCTCTGCCCAGATGATCTTTCCCTCGGCGGTGTAGCGGGTACCCCACCGCTGGGTGAACTGGGAAATCAGGAACAGACCGCGGCCGCCCTCGTCGGTCGTCTTCGGATGACGCAGATGCGGGGCGGTGGTGCCGCCGTCGGACACCTCGCAGATCAGGGACTGTGCGGAGATGAGCCGCAAGCGGATCGGGCCGACGGCGTGCCGGATGGCGTTGGTGACGAGTTCGCTCACGACCAGTTCGGTGGTGAAGGCCAGCTCGTCCAGGCCCCAGGCGGCCAGCTGCCCGGTCGTCGCCTTCCGGGCGTCGGCCACCATGGCGGGGTCGATGGGCAGGTCCCAGGTCGCCACCTGCTCGGCGCCCAGCCGCCGGGTGCGGGCCATGAGCAGCGCCACGTCGTCGTACGGACGCGTCGGCACGAGATCGTCCACGATGGTCCGGCACAGTCCCTCGAGCTCCTGGCCGTGCGTCTCCAGCGCGTGGCGCAGCCGC
Source organism: Streptomyces sp. NPDC058246 (assembly GCF_042881985.1). NCBI lineage: Bacteria > Bacillati > Actinomycetota > Actinomycetes > Kitasatosporales > Streptomycetaceae > Streptomyces > Streptomyces sp. NPDC058246. The sequence goes on from NZ_JBHVWZ010000004.1 coordinate 38,194, forward strand.
TCCCGGCCCGCCGCCGGATCCTGTCGCGTACGCGGGGTGGCGATGAGTCCGTCGGTGTGCAGCGCCAGCACGCTGCCCTCCGCCAGGGTCAACTCGACCGACTCGAAGGGCAGTCCGCCCACGCCGAGCGCGGGGCCTTGGGGGAGTTCGGCGAACGTGACAGTGCCGTCGGGGGCGACGATCGCGGGCGCGGGATGGCCCGCGCTGGCCAGCGAGCACTCCCCGCTGACGGGGTCGTACACCGCATACAGACAGCTGGCGCCCACCGCCTGCATGCCGCTCGTACGGTCGTCCGCCCCCGTGCCCTCCTCCCGGGCCGCGCGGCTGACCAGGTCGTCCAGGTGGGCGAGCACCTCCTCCGGTGTCAGGTCCAGGTCGGCGAGGGTCTGCACGGCGGCCCGCAGCCGTCCCATCGCCGCGGCGCCGTCGATGCCATGGCCCGCGACCTCCCCGACCACCAGGGCCACCCGGGCCCCGGACAGCGGAATGACGTCGAACCAGTCGCCGGCGAGCCCCGTCAGTTCGTCGGCCGGCCGGTAACAGGCGGCCACCTCCACCGCGTCCTGCTCGGGGAAGCGATGGGGGAGCAGATTGCGCTGCAGGACGAGGGCCGCGTCGCGCTCCCGGGTGTAGCGGCGGGCGTTGTCGAGGCACACGGCCGCCCGGCCGACGAACTCCTCGGCGAGGCTCAGATCGTCCTCGTCGAACGGGTCCTGGCGGTTGCGCCGGAAGAAACTGGTGATGCCCAGGGTGATACCGCGGGCGCGGACGGGCACGACCATCGCGCTGTGCAGCCCGAGGTCGAGGAAGGTGGTGGGCCGGCAGCCGGGATTGCCCGTGGCCCACTTCCTGGCCAGCGGGTCGAGCCGCGCCGCGCGCCAGGACTCGCCGTCGGCCAGCGCCCGGACCGGGGGTGACCCGGTCAGGTAGGACGCCACGTCGCCGATCCCGACGGCGGACTCGGGGGTCCCCGCCTGCACCGACTTCTGTCCGGCGCGCCGCAGGGGCACCCCATCCGTGCCACCCTGCGGACCGGGCGCCGGCTCCGCTCCCTTCAGCACGGATTCCAGCAGATCGACGGTGACGAAGTCGGCCAGTCCCGGCACCGCGACGTCGGCAAGCTCCTGCGCGGTCCGCAGCACGTCCAGGCTGCGTCCGATGTGCTCACCAGCCCGGTCCAGCAGCGCCAGCCGCCTGCGGGCGCGGTACCGCTCCGAGACGTCGACGACCGTGTAGTAGACACCGATCGGATGACCCTCATCGTCCTCCAGCCGGATGAACGACATGACGTGGGCCGTCTCGCGGTGCGGCGCGGACCGTACCCGGCCGACGTGCTCGTATCCGATCACCGGTTCGCCGGTCTTCAGCACCCGGCGCATCTGCGCCTCGAGCCGCGCGGCGTCCAGGCCGGGCTGCACATCGGCGATCCTCCGCCCCAGCCGTCGCGGCGCCGCGCCCCCGCCGAACTGCTCCAGCGCGGCGTTCGACCACACATACCGCAGATCGGTGTCCACGATCGCGATGCCCACCGGCGAGCGCGCGGCCATCCGCTCCAGCACGGCCCGGCTCATGTCCCAGCCGGGACCGCCCGCCAGATCCGCGAGCAGCACCACCCAGTGCGCCGGGCCGCCGCTCTGCTGCACCGCGACTGCCCGCACCATCAGCGGGACCGGGTGACCGTCCCGGTGGAGCGCGGACAGCAGCCCGGCCCAGCCGTCGCCCTCGCGGCACCGCTGGACCAGTTCCAAGATCCGCGCCGCGTCATCGGGGAGCAGCAGGTCGACGGCGCGCCGTCCCAGCACCTCGGCGGCCGGGTAACCCAGCAGCCGCTCGGCGTCCGCGGTCCAGCTGGTCACCGACAGACGGGCATCGAGCAGCAGTGGCGCGGCGTCCGCCACGTCGAAGCGCCGACGGGCCGGCACGTCTCGTTCCTCGCTCACTGCGACCCTCTCCGCTCCCCGAAGGTGGTCTTACCCCCTCACGCCCATTCTTCACGTTGTATGACGAGTCCGACCTTGTATGGCGGATACGCGGAGTGTCGCAGTCCGTCGCGGTTTGTACGGCGGACACGCGGAGTGTCGGAGTGCGGCCGTCGGACGGGGTGTGGGGGTTGCGGCGGGTGGACGGGGTGTCGGAGTGCGGCGATGCAGGGGGTGTCGGTTCAGGCTGATCGTATCGATCGAAAATGATCGATACGATTGTGGGCGTACAGTATGCACACGGGATCATGCTGCGCGCACGCCCGTAGTTCGTCCGTCCGGCCTGTCCCAGGGGGAGCCCATGCGACTGCATGTCGACCAGCGTCATGAGCGGGTACTCGAACTCGTCCGGGAGCGCGGCAGCCTCCGGGTCGCCGACCTCGCGGCCGAACTCGGCGTCTCCGCCGTGACCTTGAGGCGTGACGTGGAGGCCCTCGCCGCACAGGGCCGGGTGCACCGGCTGCACGGCGCGGTGGTCTGGCCGGGCGACACGGCGGCCGCGGCGCAGCTCCGGCCGGAGTCCGCGGAGGGCGCCGTGATCGGAATGATCGTGCCGACCACCGTGAACATCTTCGCGGACATCGTCCGCGGGGCGCGCGAGGCCATCGGCGCCCAGGGGGGCCGCCTGGTCCTCGGGATGACCGGATACGTCGACACCGAGGACGCCGTGCAGGCGGAACACCTGATCGCGGGCGGTGCGGAGGGGCTGCTCGTGGCGCCCAGCTGGTTCGGCGGTGTGCCCGTGGGGGGCCAGGAGAAGTGGCTCGTCGAGTGCCCGGTGCCGACCGTCCTGGTCGAGCGCTCCGCGCCGGCCGGGAACCCCGCGGCCGGCCTCGACCGGGTACGGACCGACCGGGCGCACGGAGCGGCCGTGGCCGTGGGGCACTTCGCCTCCCTCGGGCACCGCAGGATCACCGCGGTGCTCCAGGAGGGTCCGCACGCCGCACAGATCTCGGCCGGCTACCTGGCCGCCGTGCAGTCCCTGGGCCTGGACGCCGATTCCACGGCACCCTCGGTCCGTGAGCACGGCGACTACGAGGCCAGCATCGACTACCTCGTCGAGGCCGTGGAGAAGCGCGGTGTGACCGCGGCGCTCGTGCACAGCGACGAGGACGCGATCGTGCTGGTGCCCAAGCTCCAGGCGCACGGCATCAGCGTTCCCGGGGATCTGGCGCTGATCGCCTACGACGACGAGGTGGCCGCCCTCGCCGACGTCCCCCTCACGGCCGTCGCCCCGCCCAAGCGCTCGGTGGGGGAACTGGCCGCGAAGCTGCTGCTCCAACGGCTCGCGGAACGCCGCGGCGGGCAGCGTCCGGCACCCCGTCAGCACCTTGAACTCCTCCCCGAATTGAGGATCCGTTCCTCCTGCGGTGGCGAAGCGCTCGATTCATGAGCACTGTTCGATCGTTTTGATTGTCTTGGTCGAACGCTCTTGACTCTGATCGTGTGCGCACAAAAGATGTCCTGCAACCGCCTCTTCCCGTACGAGGTCTCGTAGGAGCCGTGCCATGTCGCGCACTTCACGTTCGTTCCGCATAGCCGCCACCGCCACCATCGCCGCCCTGGGCATGCTCGCCACCGCATGCGGTGGCGACGGTGGTTCCGCCGACACCGCGTCGGACGGCAAGCCGGTCACCATCAACTACTGGACCTGGACGCTCGGGGCCAAGTCGACCGTCGAGGCGTTCAACAAGACGCACAAGGACATCCAGGTCAAGTTCACCGAGATCCCCAGCGGGACCGAGGGATACAGCAAGCTTTCCAACGCGGTGAAGGCGGGCAACGCGCCCGACGTGTCGACCATCGAGTACCAGATGGTCCCGGAGTTCGCGAGTCAGGGAAACCTGGTCGACCTGACCAAGTACGCCGGTGACACGGTCAAGTCGAAGTTCCCCGCGTCCATCCAGAGCCTGGTGACCTTCGGCGGCAAGACCTGGACCGTCCCCTACGACGCCGCGCCGCAGCTGTACTACTACCGCACCGACCTCTTCAAGAAGTACGGCATCGCCGTCCCCAAGACCTGGGACGAGTTCAAGACGGCCGCCGCGCAGGTCAAGAAGAAGGACAAGAACGTCCGGCTGGCCTCCATGCCGAAGTCGGACCCCGCGCTGCTGGCGTCCCTGGCCTGGCAGGCCGGCGGCAAGTGGTTCACCACCGAGGGCGACGCCTGGAAGCCCGCCGTGAACGACGTCCCGAGCAAGAAGGTCGCCGCCTACTGGGACGGCCTCGTCAAGGACGATCTGGTGCAGTCCTTCACCGCCTACAGCATCGAGGAGACGAAGGCCCGCATCTCCGGCAAGACCCTCTCCTTCCTCGGCGCCTCCTGGTCCGCGGGCAGCATGAAGACCGCGATGCCCGGCCTCTCGGGCAAGTGGGCCGCCGCTCCGATGCCGAAGTGGGGAACCGCGGCGAGCGGCAACTACGGCGGTACCTCCTACGGCGTCCTCAAGGGCAGCAAGCACGCCGAGGCCGCGGCCGAGTTCATCACCTGGCTCACCACGAACAAGGCCGGTGTCGAGGCGCGGCTCGCCGATCTGCAGTCGCCCAGCAGCGCGCTCCCGGCCAACCCGGAGATGCGCGCGGTCGCCGCGGCCAAGTTCGACACCTCGTACCTGAACGGCCAGGACCTCTACAAGCTCGCCTCCGAGCAGGTCGACACGATCGTCCCGGGCTGGACCTGGGGACCGAACCAGCTGGACGTCTACAGCGCGGTCCAGGACGCGACGGCCAAGTCCGGCTTCGCCGGCGGCCTCGACGCCGGTCAGCGGAAGGCCGAGTCGGGCATCACGGATCGCGGGCTGAAGCTCGCCAAGTGACCTGCCGGGTCCGGCCGCCCGCGGCTCCTGTCCGAGCGGCACTCGGACACGCGCCGCGGCCGGACCCCGCCGCCGTGCGCACCGGCCTCACCTGAGACCCCGGCCTCCCTCGAGACCCCGGCCTCCCCCGAGACGCCGACCTCCCCCGAGACGCCGACCTCCCCCGAGACACCGGCCTCCCTCGAGACACCAGCCTCACCACAGACGCCGACCTCCCCCGAGGCGCCCCGGCAGCGCGTCGCCCCCGCCTCCCCGCAGCGTCCAGCCCCGCCAAGGAGCCCCCGTGGCAGCACCCCTCGCCCCGGCCGTGAAGGCCCGGCGCCCCTCTTCGCCCCAGCCCCCGGGCACCGCGAAGCTCCGGCGCGGTCAACGCCGGGCAGCGGCCCTCCTCATCACGCCGTTCTTCGTCCTGTTCGCCGCGGTCATGGTCGCGCCCATCGGCTACGCCGTGTGGATGAGCCTCTTCCAGGAGCACTCCTCGGGGCTCGGCTTCGGCGGCACCCAGCGGGTGTTCTCCGGACTCGGCAACTACACCAAGGCCCTGTCCGACGCGGGTTTTCGGGACTCCTTCGTGCACATCGCGCTCTACTGCGCGCTGTACATCCCGGTGATGATCGGCGGCTCGCTCCTCCTCGCGCTGCTGGTCGACTCCGCGATGGCCCGGGCCAAGCGGTTCTTCCAGCTCGCGCTCTTCCTGCCGCACGCGATCCCCGGACTGATCGCCTCGCTCATCTGGATCTACCTCTACACCCCGGGCCTGAGCCCCGTGCTCGACTGGATCGGCGCCCTCGGCGGCTCATGGAACTTCTACAGCAACGACCATGTGCTCTCCTCCATGGTCAACCTCTGCGCCTGGCAGTGGATCGGCTACAACATGGTCATCTTCTACGCCGCCCTGCAGGCCGTTCCGCGCGAAATGATCGAAGCGGCCGTCGTCGACGGCGCGGGCGCCATCCGCACCGCCCTGCAGATCAAGGTGCCGCTGATCGCCTCCGCGGTCGTCATGACCGTTCTGTTCACCTGCGTCGGCGCCATCCAGATCTTCACCGAGCCGAAGCTGCTCAACCAGCGCGGAGCGCCCTCGATCGACACGGAGTGGTCGCCGACCCTCTTCATCTGGAAGGCCGGCTTCGTCGGCCACGACTACGGTCTCGCCGCCGCCGCGTCCCTGCTGCTGGCCTTCCTCGGCGTCCTCCTCTCCTACCTCGTCACGCGGCTCGGCAACCGATGGAAGGCGGCGTCATGAGCACCCTCACGCACACCACGAGTCCCGCCCAGGCGCCGGCCGAGCGCAAGGCCGCACCCGCCACCCGCCGCCGTACCGCACCCCACGCCCTGCTCTCCAAGGGCGTCGTCAACGGACTGCTGATCGTCGCCGCCTTCTACACCCTGATGCCCGTCACCTGGCTGCTGTTCGCCGCCACGAAGAACGACCGCGACCTGTTCGGCACCTCCGGCTTCTCCCTCGGCGACTTCAACCTCTTCGCCAACCTGCAGCGCGTCTTCACCTTCAACGACGGCATCTATCTGCGCTGGTTCGGCAACAGCGTCCTGTACTCGGTCGTCGGCTCGGCCGCCTCCACCTTCCTGTGCGTCGCCACCGGCTACGCCTTCGACAAGTACGACTTCAAGGGCAAGGAAAAGCTGTTCGGCACGGTGCTCGGCGGAGTCCTGGTCCCCACCACGGTGATCCAGCTGCCGATGTACCTGCTCGCCACCAAGGTCGGGATCGTCAACACCTACTGGGCGCTGCTGCTGCCGGCCCTGGTCAACCCCTTCGGCGTCTACCTCGCCCGCGTCTTCTCCGAGGGCTACGTGCCGAACGAGGTCCTGGAGGCCGCCCGCGTCGACGGCGCCGGCGAGCTGCGCACCTTCGCCCGGATCGCCCTGCCGATGCTCGCACCCGGATTCATGACCATCTTCCTGTTCTCGTTCACCGCCAGCTGGAACAACTTCTTCGGCGCCCTCGTCATGCTGAACGACGAGAAGCTCTACCCGGTCAATCTCGGCCTGTTCATGTGGAACAGCGTCACGCAGCAGCAGCCCGAGTACTACTCGCTCGTCATCACCGGCTCGCTCGTGGCCGTCGTCCCGTTGATCGTCGCCTTCGTCTGCCTCCAGCGCTTCTGGCGCTCGGGCCTGACCGCCGGCGCGGTGAAGTGACCATGCTCGTAACGGAAGGCACCCTCCTGAACAGCTCGGACCGGCCGGCCGGGCCCCGCCGCCCGCGGACCGCCCTCGCCATGGGACACGCGATCCATCGCTCGCTGCTCGCGGAAGGGGCGTTCGACCGCCTCCAGGCCGTCGCCTCCGTGGTCCCCCCGACCCCCCTCAGCGACTTCGCCGCGGCCGACGTCCGCGAACTGGCCGCCGTCGAGGTCCTGTTCACGCACTGGGGCGCACCTCGGCTCACCGAGGACGCGCTGCGCCGCATGCCGCGGCTGCGGGCCGTCGTCCACGCGGCCGGCTCCGTCAAGCACCACATCACCGAGTCGGTCTGGAAGCGCGGTATCACCGTTTCCTCGGCGGCCGCCGCCAACGCCCTTCCGGTCGCCGAGTACACGCTCGCCGCGATCCTGTTCGCCAACAAGCGGGTCCTCGACATCGCGCGCGCCTACGCCCAGTCCCGCGAACAGCCCGCGCTGCTGCCGTACTTCACCGGTTACGGCAACTACCACCGCACCGTCGGCATCGTCGGCGCCTCCCGCATCGGCCGCCGCGTCGTCGAACTGCTGCGCCCGTTCGACCTCGACGTCCTCCTCCACGACCCGTACATGGACCAGGACGCCGCCCGGGCGCTGGGCGCGGAACTCGTCGACCTCGACGACCTCGTCCGGCGCAGCCAGGTGGTCTCCATCCACGCCCCCCAACTCCCCGAGACCCGGCACATGTTCGACGCGCGCCGGCTGGCGCTCCTCCAGGACGGCGCCACGCTCATCAACACGGCACGCGGCTCCCTCGTCGACACCGACGCCCTCACCGAACACCTCGTCACCGGCCGGGTCCACGCCGTGCTCGACGTGACGGAACCCGACGTACCGCCGGCCGCGTCCCCGCTCTACACGCTGCCCAACGTGCTGCTCACCCCGCACATCGCCGGTTCCCTCGGCAACGAACTCGGCCGCATGACCCGCTGGGCCGTCGACGAGGTGCGGCGCTACGCGCAGGGACTCCCGTTCACGTACGCCATCGGACCCGACGAGCTGCCCCGCTCGGCCTGAACAGGAGCTCCGCATGGCTGACTTGGACACCGACTACGTCGAGGACCGCGCCCCCGGTCACGGCCGCCGCGCACCCCGCGCCCGCTTCGACTCCGACGCCCCGCGCCTGGAACTCGACGGCCCCTGGCGCTTCCGCGCCGCCGCCGGGCTCGGCGACCTCACCCCCGGATTCGAGGCGCCCGCCTTCGACGACACCCACTGGGACCGACTGCCCGTCCCGTCCTGCTGGCAGCTGCACGGCGTCGGCGCGCCCGCGTACACCAACGTCACCTATCCGTTCCCGATCGACCCGCCGCGCGTGCCCGACGAGAACCCGACCGGGGAGTACCGCCGCGCGTTCACGCTCCCCGGCGACTGGCCCGCGGGCCGCGGTCTGCTCCGTTTCGACGGGGTCGACTCCTGCTTCGCGGTGTGGCTCAACGGCGTACGCCTCGGTGACGGCAAAGGCAGCCGGATGCCGACGGAGTTCGACGCCACCGCCGCGCTGCGTCCCGGCCGCAACGTCCTCGCCGTGCGCGTCCACCAATGGTCCGCGGGCAGCTATCTGGAGGACCAGGACATGTGGTGGCTGTCCGGGATCTTCCGCTCGGTCCGTCTGCTGTCCAGGCCGGCGGGCGGCCTCGACGACTTCTTCGTGCACGCCGACTACGACCACACCACGGGCGCCGGCACCCTGCGCGTCGAGACGAGCGCCGCGGCCCGGCTCACCGTGCCCGCCCTCGGTCTCACCGACGCCGATCCCGCCGGACCGCACGTCTTCGACCATGTCGTCCCGTGGAGCGCGGAGCAACCCCATCTGTATCTGGGCGAGTTGACGACGGACGGCGAGCGTATCCACGTACGCGTCGGCTTCCGCACGGTCGCCGTGGAGGACGGTCTGCTGAAGGTCAACGGCCGCCCCCTGCTGCTGCGCGGCGTCAACCGTCACGAATGGGACCCGGAGACCGGCCGGACCCTCTCGGACGACACCATGCTGCGCGACGTCCTGCTGATGAAGCGGCACAACATCAACGCCGTACGCACCAGCCACTATCCGCCCAGCAGTGAATTCCTCGCCCTGTGCGACGAGTACGGGCTGTGGGTCGTCGACGAGTGCGACCTGGAGACGCACGGCTTCGAACAGGTCGACTGGCGCGGCAACCCCACCGCCGACGCTCATTGGCGCGAGGCCTGCCTGGACCGGATGCGCCGCGTCGTCGAACGCGACAAGAACCACCCCAGCGTCATCATGTGGTCCCTCGGCAACGAGAGCGGAACGGGCGAGAACCTCGCCGCCATGGCCGCCTGGACCCGCGACCGCGACCCGTCCCGCCCGATCCACTACGAGGGCGACCGGGACAGCGGATACGTCGACGTCTACAGCCGCATGTACGCCGACCACGCCGAGACCGAGCTGATCGGCCTAGCCGCGGAACCTCCCACCGGCGACCCGGAGCTGGACGCTCACCGGCGCCGACTGCCCTTCATCCTCTGCGAATACGCCCACGCCATGGGGAACGGCCCCGGCGGACTGACCGAGTACCAGCGGCTGTTCGAGACCCACCCACGGCTCCAGGGCGGCTTCGTGTGGGAGTGGATCGACCACGGCATCGCCCGCCGGACCGCCGACGGACGTCAGTTCTTCGCCTACGGAGGCGACTTCGGCGAGCCCGTCCACGACGGCAACTTCGTCGCCGACGGCCTCGTCCTCCCGGACCGCACACCCTCGCCCGGCCTGGCCGAGTACAAGAAGGTCATCGAGCCCGTACGGATCGCCGTCGACGCGGACGCCCGCATCATCGAGGTCCGGAACGTACACGACTTCCGTGACACCTCCCATCTGCGCTTCCGGTGGCAGGCTGCCGACGACGGCGAACCGTGCACCGAGGCCGCCCTGGACGTGCCCGTCCTGGCGCCGGGCGAGCGCACCGTACTGCCCTGGCCGGACCTGCCGGACGCCGGCGAGGGCGAGCGCGTCCTGACCGTGGTCGCGGAACTCGCCCACGACGAACCCTGGGCCAGGGCCGGCCACGAGATCGCCTGGGGCCAGGCGGTGACCGGCGAACCCTCTCGAGCGCCCGAGCCCGGCCCCCGCGCGACCGTCCGGCGCACCGCCGACCGCCTGGAACTCGGGCCGGCCCGCTTCGACCCCGCCACCGGCGCACTGCGCCGCCTCGGAGGCCTGCCACTCGACGGACCCCGGCTCGACGTGTGGCGCGCGCCCACCGACAACGACGTACTCGGCCCACGCCTCGCCGACCGCTGGCGCGCCTTCGGACTGCACCGCCTCACCACCAGGGTCCTCGGCGTCGACGTGAACGCGGAGGGACTCACCGTCGTCACCCGCGCCGCGCCCGCGGGCGGCGACTCGGCGCTGACCACCACATACCGCTGGCAGGCCGACGACACCGCGCTCCGGCTGCACCTCACCGTCGAGCCGGCCGGAGACTGGCCGCTGCCCGTCCCCCGGCTCGGGGTGCGCCTCGCGCTGCCCGGCTGGATCGACACCGTCGACTGGTACGGCAGAGGCCCGGGCGAGGCCTACCGCGACACGACCGCCGCCGCGCGCCTGGGCCGCTTCCGCCGCGGTGTCGACGCGATGCAGACCCCGTACGTCCGCCCGCAGGAGAACGGCAACCGGCGCGAGGTGCGCCGGGCCCGGCTCACCGGCGACGGCGGCGGCCTGGAGGTGACCGGCGGCTTCGACCTCACCGTCCGCCGCTGGACCAGCGAGCAGCTCGACTCGGCCCGCCACACCTGCGACCTCACACCCGGGGACCAGGTGTACGTCAACCTCGACGCGGCCCACCACGGCATCGGCACCGCCTCCTGCGGCCCGGGCACCCTGCCGGAGCACACCCTGCACGCCGGGCCGACCGCCCTCCACCTGACCCTGCGCGGCCTGTGACCGCCGTACGGAGCAGCCCGTGACCGACTCATCGAAGGGATCGCCCATGTCCGAGGCCGTCCACCGCGTCCTGGTCGTCGGCATCGACGGCGTACGCCTCGACACGCTCAACCGTCTGCCCACCCCGCATCTGGACTCCCTCGCGGCCGACGGTTTCCTCACACCGATCGAGGTCGACGACCGCACGCCGACCATGTCGGGCCCCTGCTGGGCGACGATCGTCACCGGCGTGGGTGTCGAGAAGCACGGCGTGTGGAGCAACGACTTCAGCGGCCACCGCCTCGACGTCTTCCCCGACTTCGCCACCCGGCTCGCCGGGCGGAACGGGCGGCGCACCTTCGTCGCGGCCGGCTGGCAGCCGCTGCTGCAGGCTCGCGACGGCGGCCCGCTGTTCCGCGCCCCGTCAAGGACCGCCTACGTCTCCCCGGCCGAGGACACCCCCGAGGCCTGGGAGACCTGCGACGAACAGATCACCGAGGAGGCGGCAGGCGTCCTCGCGGGCGACGACATGGACGCGTCCTTCGTCTACCTCGGCGCACCCGACGAGACCGCGCACGTCCTCGGCTGCGGCGCGGCGTACGAGGCCGCGATCCTGCGCGCCGACACACGCCTGGGCCGCCTGCTGGACGCCGTACGCTCCCGGCCCGCGTACGCCGCCGAACAGTGGACGGTCCTCGTCGTCACCGACCACGGCCATGTCGACGCGGGCGGCCACGGCGGCCGCTCACCGTGGGAGCGCACCGCCTGGCTGATCGCCGCGGGGCCCGGCCTCGGCTCGGCACCCCCACGAGTACGCCAAGTCGACATCGCCACCCAGGTGTTCGTGTCGCTGGGGTGTGAACCCGACCGTCACTGGACACTCGAGGGCCGTCCGTTCGCGGACATCGGGACAGCGGGGCTCCGGGCGTCGGAGGGGACGCCCGGAGCCCCGCACACTCGGGCCGCGCCCGGGCTCGTCCGGTTCAGCCGAGCTTGACGGTGATCTTCTGGGTGACGCCGGCGGTGCCGCTGAGGTCGCCGAAGGTGAGCTTCAGGGAGGAGCCGGTGGTCGCCGAGGTGACGGTGGACGGCTTGGAGGTCACCGAGGCGACCGCCTTGTTCCAGGTGAGGGTGAGACCGGTCTGCATCCGCATCGGGTCGCTGACACAGATGACCGCGGTGCCGTCGCTCTTCTCGTTGATCATCACGCAGCACGGATTGCTCGCCGTGAGCGCGCCGACCGTACCGCCGAACCAGAAGGTGACTCCGGTGAAGCCGAGCGAAGGGACGCTGACGCCCTGCTGGTTGTCGGTGTTGGCGAGGATCGTCAGCCAGCTCGCCGCGGCGGCCCGGGTCTGCGTCTGTGCGGCGCTCGCGCCGGGCATGAGGAGATAGGCGTACGTGGCGTTGGCCGGGTCGGTGCCGTGATCGACGTACATCGTCAGGTACTTGCGGTTCAGGACCGTGGTCGTGCCGCCCTTGTTGATGTCGCTCCACCTGCCGTCCCGGGCCTCGCGCAGCGCCTTGACGGTGGCGCCGCCCGGGAAGACATAGCCGCCGTGGCCTCCGATGTGCGCCCACGTGGCGCCGGTGAGCGTCTGCGACCAGGGGGAGGCGGTGGGCTTGGCGGTGCCGTCGACCGTGAAGGACGTGGTGCCGGTGGGCCCGAGATTGCGGTTCTCCACCGTCGACTCCACGGCCGTGCCGTCCGTGCACCTGATCCCCGCGCCGAGACACACGATCGAGTCGTCCAGACAGAACCACGACTTCTTCGCCAGCAGCGTGCTCTGCAGTCCCTTGAGGTACTGGCCGATCGCGGCCCGCTGCCCGTCGGTGGCGCCCCCGACCCAGTTGACGTCCGGCAGGGAGGCCCCCCAGTCGCCGCCCGCCGCGTCCGCGAGCACCTTGCGGGAGGCCGTGGTCCCGGGCAGCCGGTACGGGTCGACGGTGGGCCAGAAGGCATCGCTGTACTGGCCGTTGCAGAAGGTGTCGCCCCACCAGTAGAGCATTCCGGAACCGGTGTGCCAGCCGTGCAGGTTCTCGCCGTTGCCCGTCTCGTAGTACGTGATCCGCCGGTCCGCCATGCTGATCGACGCGGCCCAGCCGGGGCGGCGGTGGGTGGCACGGGACATGTTGGTGAACAGCCGGTGCCCGGTCGGCTCGGCGATCGCGGTGACCGAGGTGTCGTCCTGAACTCCCTTGAGCCTGGCCAGACTTGTGAGCCCCAGTGCGGGGTCGCTCAGAGGCGGGCTGTAGTAGTCGCGCTGCATCCAGCCTTTCACCAGGCCGCGCCAGCGGGCGTTCTGGGTGCTGCTCGCCCCCTGTCCGAGCAGCACGATCGAGGCCAGGATCGGATGACCGCGCAGATGGTCGTCCTGCTGGATCTGCTTGGCGTCGGACGCGGACAGGCCGCGGCTCACCGCCCGCCCGGACACGCCGTCCATCACCAGGCCGTTGTAGAGGAAAGGCGCCCAGGCGTTCTCTACCGCGTCGAACACGATCTGCCGGTTGGCGTCGGTGACTTGCCAGGTGGACCCGGCCAGCAGCGCGAAGAGCATCCCGAGCCCGCCCAGCATCACCGAACCGTACGATCCGGTGTAGGGGACGGTGGTGTGCTGGATGAACGAGCCGTCGGTGTAGAGCCCGTCGCCACCGCTGACGTACGGGAAGACGGGGGAGAGCGCGTCCCGGGCCAGCGCGACCTTCGCGGAGCTCGCGCCCACCACTCCGCGCAGCGCCAGCACCCGGCACAGGTCGACCCGGTTGGCGCCCGTGCTCGTACCGCTGTAACTGGAGACCGCCGAGTCCGGCACGAAGTGGTCGATCGCTGTGAGGTAGTTGGCGATCCGCGTGGCCGACAGCTGGTCGTACATCAGCACGCAGACGTCGAGGAGCGCCTGCGGTGCGCCGATCTGCCAGCTGTACCAGTTCCCGTAGCGGGCCTGGTTCTCGTTGTAGACCTCGGAGTAGAGGTGATCGAGGCCGGTCAGGATGTCGTCGCGCAGGCCGGTGTCGCCGGTCAGCCCGGTGCCCTGCTGGGAGTAGGCCTGGGCGAGCGTGCTGAGCCGGGTGTAGCTGGTGTTCATGTTGCCCGAGTAGCCGTACGACTCCTGGTCGGTGTCGGGTTCCGGGTCGGCGTACACCAGATCCGGCCAGAGCGAGCCGGATGCCGGGGCCATCGTCGACCGCAGCCCGCTCGCGGTGGTGCCCAGGTCGGTGAGCCGGGTCTTGAAGGGTTCGGCGGTGGGGCTGAATCCCTCGCCGAGGATCAGCGTGCGCCACTTCGCGCGCAGGGTCGCGAACTCGTCCGCGGCCTCGGCGCTCTCGGCGGCTTCGGCGGCTTCGGCTCTCTTGGTTGAGGTGAGGGGAGTGGCATCGGCGGTGGCGTGCACCCCGAGCGCGAGCGCGGTTCCGCTGCTCGCGGCCAGGAAGCCGCGGCGTGACCAACGAGTCGTCATGACGGCGGTTTGTAGCACGCTCTTGTTCAAACGCTCAATAACTCTTACCGAATTGAACATATCGATCGTTTGGTGAGATGGAATCACTCGCCGGACTGCCGCCGGACTGCCGCCCGGCGTGTGCCGGACGGCTGCCGGACCCCGCACGGCATGCGTCGGACCACCGCTGAACCGCCGGGGCCCAACCCTCGTATCCCTCCACGGGGATGGCGGGAGACCGCGCGCACGGAAGGAGAACGGTGTGGCGATACCGCCCGAGCCCGGGCAGCCGGCGAGGCGTCCCGCGCTCGAACCCACCCATGTCCAGCGCAGCCGCCGCTCGCAGACGCTGGCCGAGTTGCTGAGGCAGGTGCGCGAGCAGGACGGGGCAGCCGACTCGGAGCAGGAGTACGAGTCGGTCCCGGTCCCCTCGAACTCGACGAGACTGCTGCCGCCCCCGGAGACCTACGGGGCTGAGGAGTACGAGACGCAGGAGCTGCCGCCGGTACCGGCAGGGGAGGGACACGCCGGTGACGGTGGCGGATCCGTCAGGCCCCGGCGGCGGTACGGAGGCGGGCGCGGCCTCGGGTGGGGCGCCGGCCCGGGGCGCGCCGCGATCGCCGTCGCGATCACGGCCGCGGCACTGGTCGGCTTCGCCCTCGCCCTCCTGCTGCCGCCCGGCGAACGGGACGACGCTCCCGGGGCCGGGACTCGGCCCACGCCGGCGCCCACCGCCCAGGCCCCCTCCCGGACCTCCGACCCGGACGGTGCGGGCACCCTGCGCGAGGGAGACAGCGGCCCCCAGGTGACAGAGCTCCAGGAACGGCTGCTCCGCATCCCGGACGTGTACGACCACGGCGCCACCAGCGGCACCTACGACCTCACGCTCACCGCCGCCGTGGCCCGCTTCCAGCTCTGGTACGGCATCCGGGGCGATGAGACGGGCGTCTACGGCAACGACACCCGCGCGGCTCTCGAATCCCGCACGACCTCGTGAGCTCGACCGGCTCGGCGTCAGCGTGTCAGTCCGTGTGCGCTGCGCGGGTGAACTCCCTTACGGACCGGGCGAGTTCTCCCGGCTGGTCCAGGGGGACGAGGGTGTAGCTGTCCGCGACCTCGACCAACCGTCCGTCCGGGAGGAGTCCGGCGAGGCGTCGGCCGTGCTCGGGCGGCATCACCCGGTCCTCGCCGGCCCACACCACGAGGACGGGGCGCTTGAAGCCGGGCAGCCGCTCGGCCGCGGCCGTCAGCAGGCCGGTGTGGGCGGCGGCCGAGCGCAGCACGCGTACGGCGTCACGACGGATCTCGGGCTGCCGGAGGACCGGCCTGATCCAGCGCGCCGTCGCCGCGTCCCCTCGGCGGGTCAGCCATCCGAACGCGAGCGGAAGCCGTCGGAGCAGCCTGAGGCGCATCTGCTGCATGAACAGCCCGAACAGCCGCGGCGGTAGCTTGCCGGAGAGAACGAGCGTCCTGCCCGTCAGCCCGGGCGGGAAGTTGTCGAACGCGTCGCACGAGACGAGGACGGCCCGCCCCACGCGATCCGCGCCGTCGCACATCAGCAGTTGGACGAGCGCCCCGCCGGTGTCGTTGCCGACCAGGACGACATCCCGCAGGTCGAGCCGGTCGAGGAACTCGCCGACCAGACGCGCCACGCCGGGCAACGACAGATCGGCGTCGGGGCGGGCCCCCCCGCGGGGGGGGCCCCGCCGGCGGGGGGGGCCCGCGCCCCCGGGAGGGGGGGGCACGGGCCCCCCAAAAACCGACCCAAAGCCCGCCGGCGCCGGTCTCGCCACCCGCCCACCCGCCGCGCCCCGCGGCGAACCGCCAGATGGGCGCCGGCGCCCCCGCCCCGGGGGGGCGCGCCCCGCGGCAGGGTCGGCACGACGCACCGGTAGTCGGCGGACAGGTCCGCGACTACTCCGTCCCACAGGGACGCGTCCATCAGCAGGCCGTGCAGCAGCACCAGCACGGGCCCGTCACCGCCGGTGTCCGCGTACTCGATCGTCCCGGCGGACAGCTCGATCTCTCGCTCCATGATTGCCTCCTGGATGGGGCCGCGTTCCCTACCAAGAGGGCGTCGGAGGGCCGAGGTGTGACATCCCGGAGGCCGTGGGCCCCGCCGGTGGGGTGGTTCCGGTGACGTGACGGATGGCGACGCCGGTCATGAGCCGACTGTCATGGATTCCTATGGATTCATAGGGGTGATGACGTGACGCCCGAACCTCTGTGACCTCCGAGGAGCTTCCACCATGCGCACCCCGCAGATCCTCCACCGCTGCGGCCATGGCCTGCGCCGCGAGGCCTCGCGGCCCAATGTGCTGTTCGGCGGTGTGTACGGTGCCGTGCTGGCGAGTTCGATGGTCGCCGCGCTCACCCAGTACGGCCACACCACACGCGAGGTCCGGCTGTACGACGCCCAGTGGCTGCTCTTCACCGCGTTCGCCTCGGCCCTCGCGCACGGATACGCGCACCTCATCGCCCGCCGGGGCTTCGGGACCCGCCCCGGACCGATCGGCGCACTGCGCGTGCTCCTCGACGAGTGGCCACTCGTGACGGCCACCGTGCCCACGGTGGTGATGCTGCTCGGCGCGGGCTGGGGCTGGTGGCCGTCCGCGAACATCGAGTACGCGGCCTTCGCCTACAACATCGTGTTCCTCTTCGGCTGGGGCCTCTCCGCGGCACGCGCCGCGCGTCGCACTTGGGGTGTGGCCTTCGTGACCGGTTGCGTCGACGCCCTCCTCGGCGTGATCGTCGTCGTCGCCAACGCGGTCATCAAGTGACGCCCGGGCCACCGGTGTGCCCCGTTCAGGAAGGCGTTGAGGAAGGCGTTCAGGAAGTGGTTCAGGAAGGCACGTGCTCCAGATCCAGGAGCCACCGCTTGCGCTCAAGACCGGCGGCATAGCCGGTGAGGGCGCCGTTCGCGCCGATCACCCGGTGGCAGGGGCGCACGACCAGCAACGGGTTGGCGCCGATCGCCGTACCGACGGCGCGCACCGCGGCCCTCGACGCGCCGATCCGCGCGGCGATCTCCCCGTAGCTGAGCGTGGTCCCGTACGGGACGGCCTCCAAAGCCTTCCAGACCCGCTGCTGGAAGTCGCTGCCGCTCGTGACGTACTCGATGTCGAAGTGAGTGAGCGCGCCGCCGAAGTAGGAGCGCAGCTGGGAGATGATCTCGGCGAAGGCGGCCGCGTCCTCGACCCAGCCGTCCTGGACGACGGCGCCGCGCTTCTGGCCGGGCATGGACAGCGAGGCCAGCGCCGTGCCGCCCCGCGCGGTGGCCGACTCCTCGCCCACGAGCAGCAGCTCGCCCAGTGGGCTGTCCATGGTGGTGCAGACCGTCATCGGCCGTGTCCTCTCGCGGGTCCTCAAGCGCTGTAGGTATCGCTTCACCAGCCATTTTGCCGCGTGTCCGGCGCGGGGTCCGGCGGGATCCGGACATCGACCTGTCGCACGGTACGCGGGCCGATGGCGCCTGCCGTCGGCCGCACGGCACGCGCCGGGCCGATGGCGCCCGCCCTCGGCCCTTGAAGTGGGACGACGAGGATCAGCGCTTGATCAGACGTACGGACAGCCCCTCGGCCGTGTCCACGGGCACCGCCCGGCACGCGTAGGCGCCGCGCACCCGGGCCGTCGTGGCAGGGCGCCCGCGGGGCGCCGCCCGTCACCCGGACGTCACCGTGTCCCAGCGCGTTCCGGGAACCGGCGGTCAGCGTGCCCTCCTTTGGCGCCGTGCCGCCCGTATGACGGTCAGCGCCCGCCAGGGGCAGCGCACCTCGGCCGAACTGACCGTCCGCGCCGAGGCGTTCATCGCGCGGATCGGCGATCCGACGGGCGGCGATCAGGGTGCGGAGCGTGAGCTGGAGCTGCGGCCTCGGTGACGGCCGCGTCGACGACCAGGTCGGCGCGGTCCCGTGTCGCGGCGACCAGCTCGGCGTTGCGCTGATCGGTGCCGAGGACCCACGCCACCGCCGTGTCGTGGTCCTTGCCGAACTCCTCGTGCCGGGCGACCAGCCGCCGTACGCGTTCGGCGTCGTCGAGCTCGCAGAACCAGACCTCGTCCAGCTGCGCCCGCGCGCGAGCCCAGTCGGCGTCCCGCAGCAGCAGATAGTTGCCCTCGGTGATGATCAGGCGGGCCGTGCGGGGCACCGGAAGGGCACCCGCGATCGGCTGCTCGAGGGTCCGCTCGAAGCCGGGTGCGTACACGAGGCCGTCCTCGTCCTCGCGCAGCCGGCGCAGCAGCGCCGCGTACCCTGCCGCGTCGAACGTGTCCGGAGCGCCCTTGCGGTCGCGCCGGCCCAGGCGGTCCAGCTCGACGTCCGCGAGATGGAATCCGTCCATCGGCACCTGGGCGACCCAGGCGGGCCCGGCGCCGTTCAGCGCGCTCACCAGACGCTCGGCGAGCGTCGTCTTGCCCGATCCCGGACTGCCGGCGATCCCGAGGAGGGCCCGCCGCCCCGGCCGCACGAGCGCCGCCGCGCGCTCCAGGAGATCGTCGAACCTCAGGGGCGCCCCGGGCTCCTTGACGTCGTGCTCCACATCCACAGCCGCCGCTCCCGTCGACCGGCCCGTGGCAGCCGGACCGTGGCCCCAGTATCCACGCGAAGGAGCGGATGAGAAGTCCTGAGCGGGACGGGGCATGGATCGAGGATGAGCCATGACGAGGAGCAGATCCGTACCCTGATCGAGCGCTGGGCCGCCGCCGTTCACCAGCGCGACCTCGACGGTGTGCTGGTGGATCACACGGACGACATCGTGATGTTCGACGTCCCGCCGCCCTACGGCGGGGTCCGCGGCATCGAGGAGTACCGCGAGACCTGGCCGCCGTTCTTCGAGTGGCAGGCCCAGGGGGCGTCGTTCGAGATCGAGACCCTCGACATCACCGCGGGCGACGACGTGGCGTACGCGCACGCCCTGCTGCGCTGCGGGACGGCGAAGGAGTTCGCCGATCAGCCCGACCTCCGCCTGCGGCTCACGCTCGGACTGCGCAAGGAACAAGGGCGTTGGAGGGTCGCCCACGAGCACCATTCGTACCCGCACGACTGATCCGGCCCCATCAGGTGTGTCGTTCGCCACCCGCTGGCCGCCGGCCCTCGGGGCACACTGCACCTATGACAGAGCTCGGTCTTCCGAAAGAAATCCAGGCCTGCCTCTTCGACCTCGACGGGGTCATCACCAAGACCGCCGTGGTCCACGCGGCCGCCTGGAAGCGGACGTTCGACGACTTTCTGCGCCGGCGCGACGGCGACGGATTCCGTCCCTTCGACGACAGTGCCGACTACGACGAGTACGTGGACGGACGCCCCCGCGCCGACGGCGTGCGCACCTTCCTGGCCGCACGCGGTATCGAACTGCCCGAGGGGAAGCCCGACGACCCACCGGACCGCGCGACCGTCCACGGCCTGGGCAACCGCAAGAACGACCTGCTGCTGGAGCTGATCCACCGGGACGGCGTCGAGGCGTACGACGGCACACTGCGCTATGTCGAAGCGGTGCGGGACAGCGGGCTGCGGACCGCGGTCGTCTCCTCCAGCGCCAACTGCCGCGACATCCTGCGAACCATAGGCGCGGAGTCCCTCTTCGACGTACGGATCGACGGCGTCGTCGCCGCCGAGCGGAAACTGCCGGGAAAGCCGCGTCCGGACACCTTTCTGGCCGCCGCGCGGGACCTCGGCGTCGTCGCCGAGGAGGCCGCCGTCTTCGAGGACGCGCTGGCCGGCATGGACGCGGGCCGCTCGGGCCACTTCGGGTACGTCGTCGGAGTCGACCGCGTCGGACAGGGCGACGCCCTGCGCGCGCACGGCGCGGACATCGTCGTACGGGATCTGGCGGAACTGGGGGAGCGGGCGTGATCACCCACACGTCGTACGGCGTCGAGCCCTGGGCCCTGCGCGAGAACGACCTGCACCTGGACCTCCTGCCGCAGAGCGAGTCCGTGTTCGCCCTCTCCAACGGCCATGTCGGCTGGCGCGGCAACCTCGACGAGGGCGAGCCCCACGGCCTTCCGGGTTCCTATCTGAACGGTGTCCACGAAGTCCACCCGCTGCCCTACGCCGAGGCGGGATACGGCTACCCGGAGTCCGGTCAGACGGTCATCAACGTCACCAACGGCAAGATCATCCGCCTGCTGGTCGACGACGAGCCGTTCGACCTGCGCTACGGACGGCTGCGTTCCCACGAGCGCGTCCTCGACCTGCGCACCGGTCTGCTCACCCGGACCTGCGAGTGGACCTCGCCGGCCGGCTCCACGGTCCGGGTGCGCTCCACCCGGCTCGTGTCCTTCACCCAGCGGGCGATCGCGGCCGTCGCCTACGAGGTCGAGGCCGTCGACGCCCGGGTCCGGGTCGTCGTGCAGTCGGAACTCGTCGCCAACGAGCAGCTGCCGGGGCACAGCGGAGACCCGCGTGCCGCCATCGCCCTTGAGGCGCCGCTGGAGGCCGAGGAGCACTTCGCGGCGGGCCGGAGGCTACGGCTCGTGCACCGCACCCGGCGCAGTGGGCTACGGGTCGCCGCGGCCGCCGACCACGCCGTACGGGGGCCCGAGCCGACCACCATGAGCGGTGAGAGCGGCGACGACATCGCCCGCCTCACCGTCACCTCGGTGCTGGCACCCGGCCAGACGCTGCGCCTGGAGAAGGTCGTCTCGTACGGCTGGTCGAGCACCCGGTCCCTGCCCGCCCTGCGCGACCAGGTCGACGCGGCGCTCGCGGCGGCCGGGCACGGCGGCTGGCAGGCGCTCGTCGACGATCAACGCGCCTATCTGGACGACTTCTGGGCGCGTTCGGACGTCCAGGTGGCGGGCGACGAGGAGATCCAGCAGGCCGTCCGCTTCGCCCTCTTCCACGTCCTGCAGGCGGGCGCCCGCGCCGAACAGCGCGCGATACCCGCCAAAGGGCTCACCGGCTCCGGCTACGACGGCCACGCCTTCTGGGACACCGAGACCTTCGTGCTGCCCCTGCTCACCTACACCTCGCCGGGCGCCGTCGCCGAGGCCCTGCGCTGGCGCCAGAACACCCTGCCCGCCGCACGTGAGAGGGCGGCCCAACTCGGCCTGCGCGGAGCGGCGTTCCCCTGGCGGACCATCGAGGGCTCGGAGGGTTCGGCGTACTGGCCGGCCGGCACGGCCGCCTTCCATGTGAACGCCGACATCGCCGACGCCGTGGTCCGCTACATCGCCGTCACCGGCGACCAGCGGTTCGAGCGGGACACCGGGGTCGAGCTGCTGGTCGAGACGGCACGCCTGTGGCGCTCGCTGGGCCACCACGACCACCAGGGAAAGTTCCACATCGACGGGGTGACAGGACCCGACGAGTACAGCGCCGTCGCCGACGACAACACGTACACCAACCTCATGGCCCGTACGAACCTGCTGGCCGCCGCGGACGTCGTCGAGCGCCACCCCCGGCGGGCCGCGGAACTCGGCGTCGACGACGAGGAGAGCGCGGCCTGGCGCGACGCCGCCGAGGCCATGCACATCCCCTACAACCACGAACTGCGGGTCCATGAACAGAACGCCGGATTCACCCGCTACCAGCGCTGGGACTTCGCGGCCACCCGGCCCGACCAGTACCCGCTGATGCTGCACTTCCCCTACTTCGACATCTACCGCAAACAGGTCGTCAAACAGGCCGACCTGGTGCTCGCGATGTACAAGTGCAGCCCCTACTTCGACGAGGAGCACAAGGCCCGCAACTTCGCCTACTACGAGCCCCTCACCGTCCGGGACTCCTCCCTCTCGGCCTGCTGCCAGGCGGTGATAGCGGTCGAGGCGGGCCACCCGGGCCTCGCCTACGACTACTTGGTGGAGGCCGCGCTGATGGATCTGGAGGACCTCGAGCACAACACCCGCGACGGCCTGCACATCGCCTCGCTCGCCGGTACCTGGATGGCCCTGGTCGCCGGGTTCGGCGGCCTGCGGCACCACGGCGCCACCCTGGAGTTCGCGCCCCGGCTGCCGGAACGGTTCAGCCGCCTCGCCTTCAACCTGGAAGTCCTCGGGCGGCGGCTGCGGGTGGAGATCGAGCCCGACACCGCCACGTACACGCTCATGGCCGGAGACCCCCTGGAGATCCACCACCACCGGGTACCCGTCACCGTCGACGCCGACAAACCCCAGGGGCTGCCCATCCCGGCCCAGCGGCTGCGCCCCGCGCCCGACCAGCCGCCGCACCGGCGGCCCAACCGTCAGGAGTGAGGCGCGGCCGGGTCGGGTCAGTCGCGGGCGATGCCGGGCGCGATGTCCTCGTTCCGCTCCAAGGGCGCCGCGGCGCGCGTGGCGGCCTTGGCCGTGGACTTGCCGCAGAACGCGGATTCCAGGGTGCCGTACATCGTGTTCAGGACATCGGTGTTGTTCGAGGTGTTCGCCAGCGCGGTGACGCTGCGCTTGCCGTCCTTCGACGTGAACGCGTACGTGTAGAAGCCCTGCACGGTGCCCGTGTGCCCGTAGACGGACACCCCGCACGACAGGGTGCGGCGGCGCAGACCGAGGCCGTAGCTCGTGGTGCTGCTGACCGGCGTCCACTCCTGCATCTGCGTCAGCTGGGCGGGGGACATGAGCTTTCCGCGGAGCAACGCGGAGAAGAAGGTGTCCAGGTCGTGCGCGGTCGAGATGATCGCGCCCGCGCTCTGCGCCCAGGAGGCGGTCTGCTCGGTCGAGTCCACCAGGGCGGCGCCGGCCTCGTCGGGGGTGAGATAGCCGTCGACATGGCTTCCCGGGATCGCGGTGCCGGGGTGCACATAGAAGGTGTTGCTGAGGTGCAGCGGCGTGAAGATGCGGTTCTTGTACTCCGTGCCCACCGCGTGGCCGGTGAGCTTCTCGATGAGCATGCCCGCCACCACGAAGTTGGTGTTCGAATACGCGTAGGCCGCGCCCGGCGCGTTGGTGCGCGGCTTCTCCAGGGACAGCGTCACCAGGTCCCGGTAGCTGAAGACCTTGTTGCGGACCGCCTCGAAGCCCGGGACCGTCTGGGCGAACATGTCGTTGGTGTAGTCGTACAGGCCGCTGCGGTGGCTCAGCACGTGGCGAACGGTGATCCCGTTGTCGGGAAGCAGCCCCGGCAGATAGCTGTTGACCGAGTTGTCCAGGTTCAGTTTCCCCTCGTCGACCAGTTGGAGCAGCACCACCGCGGAGAAGGACTTGGTGACGCTGCCGACGCGGAACCGGTCGTTCGTGCTGATGGCCCGGCCGGTGGCGCGGTCGGCGACTCCCTCGACCAGCCGGTGCACCGTGCCGTTGTCGTCGATTCTCGCCATCGCACCGGGGGCTCCCTGCGTCAGCGCCGTGCGCAGCACTGTGCGCAGCCCCGCGTCGTCGGGCGCCGCCAAGCCGGCGGCCGCCGTGACCCGTTCGGTGTCGGCGCCGCCCGCGGGCGCGGGCGCGGCGGCCTGCGCGGGTGCTGCCAGAAGTGACACCAGAACCGCGCCCAGCGCCGTACCCGTGCCCACCGTTCCTGAGACCATCTGTTATCTCTCCCGTGTTCCCTCTGCCGGTGCGCATGTCCGGCACGAACCGCCCCGCGGACGCGGGCGTCGGCATCATCTCTACGCGCTGGGAGGGCGCCTGGGTTGCATTGCCCGGCGAAGAATCGGAAACGGTGCATTCGAATCGGTGGATTGGCGGAAAAGCGGCGGCAGGAGAGGCGCGCGCGGTCCGGACGGGGCCGCGGGCGGTCCGGCAGCGGTGGGTCAGCCGCCGAAGAGCTGGGTCCAGTACGTGCCCGCAGCGCCGCCGCCGGCCAGACCGATGCCTATGTGGGTGAAGTCGGGCTTCAGGATGTTGGCACGGTGGCCGGGGCTGTCCATCCAGCCCCGGACGACCTCGGCGGGGGAGCGCTGCCCGCACGCGATGTTCTCCCCGATGGTCCGGCGGGTGCTCCCCGCGGCGGCGGCCCGATCCCAGGGCCGGCTGCCGTCGGGGGCGGTGTGGGAGTAGAAGGCGCGGGCCACCATGTCGGCGCTGTGGGCCTGGGCCGCGGTGGTGAGCAGGGGGTCACCGGCCAGGGGCGGCAGACGCGCCGCGGTCCGCTCGGCGTTGGTGAGCGCGATGACCTCGTCGGCGGTCCGGGCCAGCGCCGCGGGGCTGTAGGGCCTCGCCCACAGCGCCGTCCAGTACAGGGTGCCGGAGCGGCCGTCGGCGGCGTACGCCAGGCCCGCCTGGCTGAAGACGGGGTCGCACAGCGTGTGCCGGGACTGTTCGGCGGAGAGACAGTACTCCACGAACTCGCGCGGGGTGCGCGGGCCGGAGACCAGGTGCTCGCCGACGGTGAGATACGGGTATCCGGCCGCGATGACACGCTGGTAGACGGAGATGCCGTCCGGAGTGCCGGAACCGAGGATTCCGCGCGCGGCCATGGCGGAGGCATGGGCCCGCGCCGCGGACGACAGCCGCGCGTCGAGGGAGACCGGCGGGGAACCGGCCGCCGCGCGGGCGGGGTTCACCAGGCCGAGGAAGCCGTCCGGGTCGGCGGCGCCGGCCGAAGTCGCGCTCCGTGTCGCGCCCCGCGCCCCGCCCGGCAGGGCACCCGGCGTCGCCCTCGGTGTCGTCCCCGGCGTGGCGTGGTCGTCGGTGACATCGACGCCGAAGTCCCGCGCGATGCCCGCCAGTCCGTCCGCGTACCCCTGGCCCAGGGCGCGGAGTTTCCACCCGGTGCCGCGCCGGTACAGCTCGGCGAGCAGCAGCAGGGTCTCGCGCTGTGGACGTGGCGGGGTGAACCGGGCGAGCGCACGACCGTCCGGTGCGGTGACGTGCAGGGTGGGCGCGGGCAGCCGGCCGAGGGGTGTCGTGGGGTCGGCGGGGCTGACGACCACGGTGACGCGGCTCGCGCCGGTCCGCAGCCTCGGCGGATCGATGGTGAGCCGCTCGCCCTGGAGGCGGGCGCCGGGCGCGGTCGGCTGGTTGTAGAACACGAAGTCGCCGTCGCCGCGCACCTTTCCGCTGTCGTCGGTGATGAGCGCCGATACGTCGAAGGGGCCCGGCACCCTGAGGGTCAGGATGCCGCCAGGCAGGGGCGTGTTGCCCCCGGGAACCAACTCGCTCATGGTGCCGCCCGTCGACGCGCCGCTCGGTACAGACCTCAACGTCCCGTCGGGGCGCGCGGGTTCCCGCGGACGGTGGGCAGCGCATCCTTCGGGACCGCGCGCAGTGAGCGCAGGGCCAGCAGCAGGACGCCGATGTCGTCCAGATAGACGGGGTCGGGCAGCAGATCGGTCGGCAGCACGAGATAGACGACGGCACCCCAGAAGACCCAGCGCGGCCCGGAGGGGAGCCCCGCGCGCCGCAGGTCACGGCGGGCGCGGACGAGCCGGACCAGAAGCACGATAGCCACCGCGAGGGCGACGGCACCCAGCACGGCGGCGACGAGGATCAACGTCCACGCTGTGGAATCCATGAGACCGTCCCGTCCGCCCCGTCCGTCCAGTCCGCTCGTCGGGCTGCTCGCTCTCCGTCTTCCCGCCCACGCCGTTTCCTACCGCGTCCCTGTGGGCCATTCGCAGTGCGTCCGTGGGCCGTTCGCGGTGTCGGTGTGGGCCGTTCGCGGTGCCGCCCCGTACCGGGCGAACCCGGATCCGGGCCCGGTGCGGCGAGAGCACGTGGAGGGCCCCGTGGGACGGGCGGGACTGTGACGACTGGCTCTAGTCCCCGCCCGGAGCGTCGTCGCGGCAGATCACGAAGTCGGCGAACGCATGGCGTCCCGGCCGGTCGCCGACGATGTCGATCGCCGCCCGGATGTCGCGTAGTTGATCCGTCGTCATCTGCAGCGGCGGCTCGTCGGGCTGATACGTGGTGCGCACCGGATAGTCCCGGCCCCGCTGCCGGGTCATCTCGATGTGGCATCCGAGGACGTGGGTGACCGGCCGGTCGGCACAGAAGTCGATGAGCCGGTCGAGGCTACGGGTGAAGGCCGGCCAGTCCTCGACGTAGAGGCGTCCGGGATAGACCGTGTCACCGGTGAGCAGGAACCCGGTCCAGGGATCGAAGAAGGTCACCGCCGCCTCGTGATGGCCCGGTGTGGCCAGGCATTCGAGGACGCGGTCCCCCAGGTCGACCCGAGCGACACTCCCGGGATCGTCCTGGAAGCCGAAGAAGTCCCAGGCGCTGTCCAGTGCCGCGTCCACCACCTTCGTGTCGGGGCGGCCGGTGAACTGGCCGTCCCCCGCGATGTGGTCGCCGTGCGGATGCGTGTGCAGCACCAACAGCTCATAGCCGTCGCGGGGGTGCGCCGCGAGCCACTCCTCCACCACCTCGTCGATCACGCGACGCAGCGGGAAGTACTCGGCCGAGGCCGTGGCGCCGGTGTCGATCAGAACGGCCCGTGCCTCGCCGAACAGCAGGAACAGGAACGGCGCCTCGTAGTCGATCGCCATGTTCTGCCGGAGGATGAACGTGTGCTCGTCGTACGCGTGGACCTGGATGTCGGGGTCCGTGTTGTGCTTGGCCGACGGCGAGCCGTGAATCCACCGTACGTCGAGGGTCCGGGCCGGTGCCGAGCCCTCCACCGGACCCGAGACACCCCACGGCTGCCTGTGCGTGTTCACGACGCCTCCTGAGTGACGGTCCTGCCGGGACCTCCGCTCAGCCCCGGGACCTCAGTTTCGCGCGGCGCTGCCGTCCGAGAGTGCCTGGGTCACCGCGCGGATGCTTCGGGCGATGTGCTGGAGCTGCATGACCTCCGCCGCGTACAGCTTGATGGTGTGCTCGATGACCGCCTCGTGCATGCCGAGGGAGGGCAGTTCGGTCCGGGCTGTCTGCAGGGCGGTCCGCGCCACGCGGATCTCGTGCTGCACCTGGATCTGGGCGTGGCGGGCGAGCAGTACGGGGTGCTTGAGCAGGACGGGGTAGCTCGCGTAGCGGGTCGGCACCAGCTCGCGCAGCCACTTGACCGCCGATCGCTCCCAGTCGAAGCTGCCGGGGGTCTTGACCTGGCACGGCCAGTCCGAGGTGATCGGTGAGTACGTCAGGGCCATGTTCATCGCTTCCGGGTTACGTCGGCGGGGACGGTCGTCGAGATCTGGGGCGGCCCCGGTCTAGGGGATGGCCGGGGCCGCCACCACGGGCGCTCGCGAAGGCGAGGCCCGTCTGAACACCCGGGACCCGATGCGGGTAGGAGCGGACGGCCCCGGGTGGTCATGGAGGTGACCAGGAGGCCTCCGGGTCACGATCCGCGAGAAGTATTTATATATACCGCCGGATGCGCAAGAACATGAAAACATTCATGCGCGCTTTAATGTGATTGATCCCGTGATGCCATGGTGACAGGCAGTGCGGGAGAGGCGGTGCGGGGAGAGAGGGGCTCCGTGCAAGGGGGCGGGTCCCGCAGCAGGCCTCGCCCGGGCCGCTATCGATGAGGACGCGCGGCAGGGCTCGCCCGCGCCGTACTTTCGACGAGGGCGGAGGCAGTCCTTCAGGAGGGCGGAGTCAGTCCTTCAGGAAGAAGTGGTGCTGCTCGGCGACCTGCTCGTACTCCTCCAGGCGCGCCTGCGTCCGCTCCGGATCGGCGTCGGTCATGGCCTGCAGCAGCGCCGCCGACAGGACGACCGGCGCGGCGTAGGAGTCGAAGACGAGTCGTGAGCCGGTGCCGGTGGCGAAGGTGACGTCGGCCTCGTCCGCCAGCGGGCCGAGCCCCAGATCCGTGATCAGCGCCACCCGCAGACCCGCGCTGTGCGCGACCCGCAGGGCCGTGAGCGTCTCCTGGGCGTGCCGGGGCATCCCGAAGGCGAGCAGCCAGGTGCCGCCGGCCGCGCGGGACTGGAGCAACGCGTCGTAGGCGACGCTGCCGCCCCGGGTCACCAGGCGTACGTCCGGGTGGATGCGCCGTGCGGCGTACGCGAAGTACTCGGCGAGTGAAACCGAGATCCGCAGCCCCAGGACGGTCAGCGGTGTCGACTCCGACAGCGCGCGGCCGACGCGGATGATCTCGTCCGGATCGGCGAAGTCCCGTCGCAGGTTCTCCAGGTTCTCGATCTCCGCGTCCACCGCCGCCTGGAGTTCGTTGCTCGTGACCTCCGCCGGCGTGCCCGGCGCGCTGCCGAGGGTGCTGAGCGCGATCGACTGGAGCTTCTCCCGCAGTGCGGGGTAACCGCTGAAGCCCACCGCCGCGGCGAAACGCGTCACCGAGGGCTGGCTCACGCCCACCCGCTCCGCGAGATCGGTGATCGACAGGAACGCCGCCTCGGTGATGTGCTCGATCAGATACTGGGCGATACGCCGCTGCCCCGGCGAGAGCCGGGGTCCGTCGAACAGCTCCCTGAGCTGGGACATGGGTGCCGCGCCCACCTCCGGGGCGGTCTTCCCCGAGGTGATCGCAGATGCCTGAGCGCGTGCCTGCTGCGGCGATGGCACCGGAGCGCCTCCTTCGTGTCCCACGAGAACTCAACATAGCTCACGGACCGTGTTGACCTGGGCATGTATCACCACACGCGAGGGCGCGGCCCCCGTTTCACCCGCGCCTGCGGGGTACCCGACTCCCCTCGAGGACCTGCCCGTTCGACGGTCGCCCGAGCGTGCCGTGTAGGTGAGGGGCAGACACAGGGGGAGGAGATGCCCATGAGTGCACATCCGCAGTCGGCGACCTGGAGCGGTCGGCTTCGTGCCCGCCGGGCGGCGACGGGATCGGCGCGGGAAGGCGCGGCCAAGGCAGGGCTGGCCGCACGCGGCGTGATCTATGTGCTGGTGGGCGTGCTGGCGCTGCGGATCGCCTTCGGAGACGGCGGGCGCCCGGCCGACCGGAGCGGTGCGCTCCAGGAGATCTCCACGAAACCGTTCGGAGCCGTCCTGTTGTGGGCGCTGGGGGCGGGGGTCGTCGGGATGGCGCTGTGGCGGCTGTCCGAGGCGCTCTTCGGCGCGGCGGGGCGGGACGGGCACAAGGCCGGAAAGCGACTGCTGTCGGCCGCGCGCTGTCTCTTCTACGCCTTCGTCGCCTACTCCGTGCTGTCCTTCGCCGCGGGCGCGGGCGGCGCGGGCTCCGGCGACGCGCAGTCCCGGGACGTGACGGCCAAGGCGCTGGGGTGGCCCGCAGGGCAGTGGATCGTGGGCGCCGTGGGAGCCGGTGCCGTCGTGGCGGGAGTGTGGATCGCGGCCCGGGCGGTGCTGCGCAAGTACCGGGAGGACCTGAAGCTCGGCGAGATGTCGCGGAGGACACGCATGGTGGTCGACACGACGGGCGTGGTCGGCGGGGCGGCGCGGGGCTTGGTCTTCGCGGCGGTGGGCGTGTTCGCGTTGCAGGCCGCGGTGGACTACGAGCCCGACAAGGCCAAGGGTGTGGACGGCGCACTCCGGTCCTTCAGCGAGACCCCGATGGGCCCGTCGCTGCTGGCCTGCGTCGCCGCGGGGCTCGTCCTGTTCGGGGTGTTCTCCTGCGCGATGGCGCGGTGGCGCAAGGTGTGAGGACGCGACGAGGGATGCCTTCCGCGAACGTACCGCCGGAAGGCGTCCCTCCGGTGAACGTGCCGTCGGAAGGCACCAAGCCCCTCCGCGAACGTGCCGCCGGAAGGCGTCCCTCCGGCGAACGTGCCGCCGCGACCCGGGTTCCGTCACATGAACCGACGCCGTTGAGTTGAACTCCCTTCGGTTCGCGACAAGTTGACGACGGACCATGGACATCGCGTGAGGCGGGAGTTGAGGATGGGAGTCCCCATCCGTAGGAGTTGTTCACATGGATAGACGACGCCTGCTCTCCGGCGCGGCCGCGCTCACGGCCTCCGCATCCCTCCTGCCCTCCCTGACGGGCACCGCTCAGGCCGCCGCGCGCGCCGCCTCCCCCGGGCTCCCGTCGAGTGCCGAGATCACCGCCGTCCTGCGGCGCGTGGCCGACCAGTGGATCGGCGCCCACACGGACCCCGGCGACAACGGCTGGGCCAACGCCACCTTCTTCAGCGGACTCCTCGCCCTCCAGCGCCTGACCGGCAGCCCCCGCTACCTGACGTACGCCAGGAACTGGGCCGAGAAGCACGCGTACGGCCTCAGCGGCGGTGTCACCACGCGCCACGCCGACAACCACAACGCCGGGCAGGCCTACCTCGACCTGTACGAGATCGAGCCGGACGAGAGCAAGATCTCCGCCATCGAGGAGTCGCTCCACCGCATGGTCTACACGGACCAGCCGGACAAGAACGACGACTGGTGGTGGGACGACGCCCTGCACATGGCGATGCCGCCGTTCGCCCGGATCGGCGTGCTCCGCGGCGACCCCCGGTACGGGGACAAGCTGTACGCCCTCTACAACCACACCAAGCGGCTCGAGGGCGGACCGGGCCTGTACGACGCCGGCACCGGGCTCTGGTACCGCGACAAGCGTTTCCTGCCCGGCGGGATCCTCTCGCCGTCGGGCAAGCCGGTGGTGTGGTCGCGCGGCAACGGATGGGTGACCGGCGGCCACGCCAAGACCCTGAAGGCGCTCCCGCCGAGCGAGCGGCACACCGGCGAATACCGGGAGACGCTGACCCGTCTCGTGACGGCCGTGGCACGGGTGCAGCGCACGGACGGCTTCTGGAACGTGAACCTCGCCGACCCCGCGCACCTGCCCGGACCCGAGACGAGCGGCACCTCCTTCTTCCTCTACGGCACCGCCTACGCCGTGCGCGCCCGCCTCGTCGACCGGTCCGCGTACCTGCCCGTCGCGGCCCGCGCCTGGAACGGCCTCGTCAGCACCGCCGTACACCCCGACGGCTTCCTGGGCTACGTGCAGAACGTCGGCGACCGCCCCGAGTCCAGCCAGCCCGTCACGTACGACAGCACCGCGAACTTCGGCGTCGGTGCCTTCCTGCTCGGCGGCACCGAACTGGCCCGCCTGGCCGGCTCCTGACGGCGACAGACAGGTGCCCCCACCGCCGGTATGCGGTGGGGGCACCCTTGTGCTGATCGGTCAGGGCTGTGCGGTGAGCGTGAAGCTCTGTGCGGTGGAGCCGTCACAGGTGCGCTGGGTGAGCTGCACGCTGTTCGTCGCCGCGCTCGCCGCGGTCAGGCACTTGCCGCTGTGCCGGGCCGTGAAGTGATAGCGCCCGGTGCTCTCCTTGACGGGCAGCCACTGCTGGTTCTGCCCGCCCCCGTAACTCCACAGCTGAAGCGCCGCGTTGTCGGCCGTCGAGACACCGGTCACGTCGATGACCTGCTGTGGGTTGGCGCGGATCCCGACCTGGCGGTAGCCGCTGTCGGTCGAGCGGAACTGGAACTGCTGTGCCTGGGTGCCGTTGCAGGCGTACTGCTGGATCGCGGTCCCGTTCGCCGTGGCGGCCGAACGGGCGTCCACACAGGTGCCGTTGCCGGCGTTCGTCAGTGAGTACCAGGCGGTCTCCGAGGGGGAGTCCGCGGGCGGCGGGGTGGTCGAGTCCGCCCCGCCCAGCCACTTCAGGCCGTCCAGCAGGAACTGGTTCTGTGTGGCACTGGCGAACGTCGACGACAGCCGCGTGTTGGTCGAGTAGTTCATCGCGTTGTGGCCGAAGTTCGCGTACAGCATCTTGTACTTCGTGTTGGTCCACAGGATCGGGTAATAGCCGCTGTACCAGGACTGGTTGGGGTCGGTGCCCAGCGGGAAGCTGCTGGGGTCGACCGATGCCAGGATCTTGATGTCCGGGTTCTGCCGCAGGTCGTTGGACCAGCTGTACCACTCGCTGACCGACGAGGTGAACGTGGCCGGCAGGTTCTTGGTGGACGGGTGCGTACGGTCCTCGACCTTCAGGACCGCCGTCGTCGGACCCCAGGTGTTCGACTGGAAGTTACCCGAGCCGAGAAACGTGTTGTGGTACCAGGACCAGCCCGCCGCGTTGGTCGTGAAGGCCGCGACATGGAAACCCATCCAGGCACCGCCGTTGCGCATGTACGTCTCGAAACCCGTCCGTTGGGCGGATGTCTGCGGCAAGTCGTCGAGGAACAGGACGACTTGATACGCGTTGACGCCGCCGTTGCTGAGCAGGTCCCAGTTGTTGCTGGCCGTGTAGGTGAAGCCGTTCGCCGCGGCCTGCTTGGGGAACCAGTCGTTCGCCTCCTTCTCGAAGTCGATGTGCGCCGCGTCGTAGGTGCCGCTGTAGAGCCCGAGCACCTTGAACGGCGTCGCCGCGCTGCTCGCCTGGGCGGCGGGCGGTGCCGCGAGGCCCAGCAGCGTCGCCAGCAGGACGAGGACCCGCAGGGCCGCGCGCGCGGGACCGGATCTGATGGTGTGCATCCGCTGATCGATCCTTTCTCTGCGGGGCTACGGGTAGTTGGTGAGGTTGGCGACGTTGGTGCTGGAGTTGGACGGTCCTCCGGTGTTGTTGATGATGTGGCTGATGGTGCCGACACCGCCGAGCGAGACGGTCACCATGTCGTGGAACTTGACTCCCGAGACGCTCGGGACCTCGAAGGCCCGGTCCGCGACCACGCTCGAATTGGAGCTGAAGTAGCAGTAGCTGCCCAGGCCCCATGCCTCGTGCGTGGTGACGGAGGCGCCGACCTTGTACGCGGGATAGCCCTTGCCGGTGCCGTTCATCCAGGACGACTGGTTCGGCGGGTCGTACGGCATCTCGTTCTGGAAGAAGTACGTTCTGCCGCCGTTGCCGTTCCAGGTCACCTGAGTCTTCTGGAAGTGCTCGACGAACAGGCCGTACGCGGTCACGTTGTTGCCGTTGACGATCAGGCCGTTGTCGGCTGTGTTGGTGGTCCAGCCGACCGTGCCGGAGTTGCCGTGGTCGGCCCGCCAGATCCAGGTGTGGTCGATGATCGTGTTGGCGCTGTTGATCACCAGCGACTGGGTCGCCTTGCCGACCGTGGCGCCGCCGATCCGGATGAAGACGTCGGACAGCTGCGTCGGGTTGGCCGCGTGGGTGGCGGACGAACCGGCCGGGCCGATCTGCATCAGCGTCTGGGAGTTGGTGGTGCCCGCGTCGATCAGCAGGCCCGCCAGCTCGATGCCGTCCACGTCGGCGGTGGTGACGGCGGTGATCCCGCCGTCCGGCACGAAGGTGGCCAGGCCCATGCCCAGCACCACCGTGTCGGGGCGCGTGATGTTGATCGTCTGGTTGAGGTGGTAGACACCAGGGGTGACCAGCAGGTTCTTGCCCGCCGCGAGAGCCGAGTTCATGTCGGCCGCGGTGGCGCCGGGCTTGACGATGTAGAACTGGTCGATCGGCAGGGACTTGCCCGCCGGGGTCTTCCCGCTCCACGTGGTGCCGACGGCGTTGCTCTGCAGCCCGGGCACGAACACCTGATAGGCGCCCGCGCTGTCGACGTACAGGAACGGCTTCTCGCGGATCGTCGGGGAGCTGGCGACGTTGGTGTACGTCGGGAAGGACTGGGCGGGCGCGCCCTGGTCGCCGACGAAGACCATGTTCCAGTTGGAGCCGGACCAGCTGCCCATCTGCGAGTTCCGGGTGAGGAACTGCTGCTGGGAGCCGGACCGGATCTGCCCGTCGACCTTGGTGTCGGAGATGAAGCCGCCGCTGGACCAGCCGCCGTCGTCAAGGGCGAGGTTGCCGCGCACGTGCATGCGCCGGTACGGGGCGGCCTGGGAGACGGCCCAGCGGTCGCTGCCGCCCGTGGGGTTGACCGACAGGTTCTCGGCGTCGCGCCAGAAGTTCTGGGTCGCGTTGCCCTGGAACCAGTCGGCCTCCGCGTGCACGGAACCGTTGATGGTCACGTCGTCCGGCGAGAAGCCCAGGCCGGCGACCTGCGTGTAGAAGCCGACGTTGGCGTTGGCGCTGTAGGTGCCGGGCTTGAACAGCAGGGCCTGGCGGGCCGAGCCGAACTGGTTGGTCTCCTGCTGGGAGAAGACCGAGTCCAGCTTGGACTGGATGCTGGACGACGACATCGACGGGTCGAACACCGTCACGTTGGGACCGAAGTCCGGAGTGCCCGGCGGGTTCGTCGTGCCGCCTCCGCTCAGAGTGAAGGACTGCGCGGCGGTGCCGTTGCAGGTGTACTGCGCCAGCTGCACGCTGTCCGCGGTGGAGGCGCTGGGGACGTCCAGGCACTTCCCGCTGTTGCGGTTGACGAAGTGGTAGGCGCCGTCGGCCTCGGCGACGGGCTGCCACTGCTGGTTGTTGCCGCTGGAGTACGTCCACAGCTGGACGGTCGCGGAGTCGGCGGTGGAAACGCCGGTGACGTCCCAGGCCTTGGTGGCGTCGAGGTTGCTGTTCACCCGGTAGTAGCCACCGCTGGTGGCCACCAGCTGCCAGTTCTGGGCGGTGCTGCCGTTGCACGCGTACTGCTGGACGGCGGTGCCGTCGGCACTCGCGGCCGAGCGGGCGTCGACACACTTGCCGCTGCCCTTGTTGACCACGGTGGTGTAGCCGGTCGGCAGGGCGGCGGCCGCCGCGGTCTGCGCGTTCGCCGAGTCCTGCGAGGCGTACGCGATGCCGGACACGGTGCTCGCCACGAGCGCGACCACGGTCAGAACCTTCGGTATCCGGTGGCGGCCGGACAGTCTCTTCCGTCTGAGCACGGATTTCTCCTGTGGTGATGGGGGGTGAAAGGGTGGAGCGCGTCCGTCAGCCGGTGTACTTGGCGAAGATGCTGGTGAACTGCCAGGCGCTCTGCGCCACGCCCGAGCAGGTGTCGTTGTTCGGGTAACTGCCGGAGCAGGGGCGGTCACGGTTGGCCGACCAGAACGTCAGCCGCGCCAGGTGGTGCTGCTGCGCGTAGCTGAGGATGGTCTGGAAGTCGGCGGTGGTGACGGTCTCGTTGACGTCGGTGATGCCGTTCATGGACGAGATGCCCATGTCCCGGTAGGCCTGGTCGTCGGTGTAGCCGTACGCGTTCTTCAGCGCGGTCTTGAGGCCCTCCGCGGCCCGCTGGGTGAGCGTGCCCATGTTCTGGCCCGCACCACCGAAGTCGAACGGCATGATCGTCCAGCTGTCCACGGTCAGCCCGGACGCCGCGGCGCGGTTGATGAGGCCGGTGTCGGGGCCGGACTGCCCGGTGCCGATGGTGACGTACACCTTGATGCCCGGGTTGTTGGCCTTGACGGTCTTGAGCGCGTCCACCGTGCGCTGCTGGACCGTCGTGTTGCTGTACGCGTCGGCCTCGATGTCGATGTCGATGGCCTTGAGGCCGTAGGCGTTGATGACCTTCTGGTACGCCGCCGCCAGCTCGCCGGCGCTGGAGCAGGAGCTCTCCAGCTTGTTGCCGCTGTACCCGCCGAACGAGGGGATGATGTCGCCGCCGTTGGCACGCACCGTGTTGACGGTCTGCTGGTCGACGCCGCCGGTCAGGGCGCGGCTGCCGTCCCACTGCGGGTTGCAGTACCCGTTGCTGAGGACGAAGGCCAGCGTGAACCACTTGACGCCGGTCGCGTTCATGACAGTCGTGGGGCTGGGCGGGTTGCCCCAGCCGTTGTAGAGGTACGGCGCGACGGCCATCGGCGCGGACGTGGACGGGGGCGTCGTTCCTCCGTCGGCGGCGGGCGCGGTCCACTTCTGATTGGCGGCGCCCGTGCAGCTCCAGATCTGTATCGGGGTGCCGTTCGCCGAGGTGTTGCCCGTGGCGTCGGCGCACTTGTTGGCCTGCGGATTGACGATGTCGCGGGCCGAAGTGACCGTCCACTTCTGGTTCGCCCCGCCCGAACAGTCCCACAGCTGGAGCTTGGCGCCGTCCGCGGTCGAATTGCCGGTGACGTCAAGACACTTGCCGAGGGCCCGTATCGTCCCGTCGGAGCCGACCGTCCACTGCTGGGCGGCGGTGCCGTTGCAGTCGTAGAGCTGTACGGCCGTGCCGTTCGCGGAGTTCGCGCCGGCCACATCGAGGCACTTGCCCCCGAGACCGGTGATCGTGCCGGTGGCCGCGGAGGCGGGCGCCACGCTCAGAGCACTGGCCGAAAGCGCGAGCACAGCGGTGGTGAGGGTTCCACGCAGTGCGGTGGAGCGCGCAAGGGATTGTCTGGTCATGAGGGGGTCACAGCCCTTCACTGGAGGCTGATGGTGGGGGAGTTCACGTTCATGAACATCAAGCGCATTCATGGAGCCGTGGTGATCGGGAACTTAAAGGTCTGCACCAGAGTCGTCAAGAGATGAAGCAAAGGTGCTCATGAATTGCGCGACGTTCCCAAGGAGTTGAACGCGCCGAGACCCCCCGATGACGACGAAGAGCCGAGGCTCTGCCTGCGCAGAACCTCGGCTGGGACGTGCGGTTGTCGGCAAGGGGGCTGCCGGGGAAGGGGCCTGCCGGGGAAGGGGCCTTGCCTTGCCCGTTGACCCCGGCGGGGTGGCGAGGGGCGCCGGCTGACCGGGGCGGGGTGACGAGGGGCGCCGGCTGGCCGGGGCGGGGCGGCAAGGGGCGTTGCCGGTCGACCGGGGCGGGGCGCCAGAGGGCCGCCTTGCCCCGGTCGACCGGCGCGGGGCGTAAAACGTCTCTGGCGGCGCCGGTGCGGGCGTCCCGCGGTCGGTCAGCCGCCCTGGCTCTGCGCCGTCTTCGAGAATCCGTCGTGCCAGGCGGCCTTGGCGCCCGAATCGCCTATCCGGTACACGTCCACCACGGCACCCGTCGCCACGGCCAGGGACAGCACGACGGCGGCGATCCGGACCGGCGTGGAGGTCCAGCGCGCGGCCGGGCCGCCGGTGCTCTCGGGGACGGCGCTCGCGCTCCGCGCCGTCCACCAGACCGCCGCCGACAGCACGAAGAGGCCGACGGCCCACGGCAGGAGACCGTCACCGAGTGCGGCGTGCCTGCGGACCAGGTCGGAACTGTCGACGTGCGCTTCCAGCCAGTCGCCCGCCTGCGTGGTGAGAGGCACGCTGGCCAGCGTCACCAGGGCCAGTACCGGCAGCACGACGCCCAGTCGGCGGGCGACGCGTGGCCAGATCGCGCTCGCGACGAGCGCCAGGGCGCTGAGCGGCACGAGCACGATGACGAAATGTACGAACAGGACGTGCGCGGGCAGACCGTTGACAACAGTGAGGCTCATCAGGCTCGTCTCCCGGAGACGCTGGATTGTGGAGGGTGGGCGCCGGGGTGGGTGCGTTGATCGTCCGGCGCCCGGCGGCTCGCAGCCTGGCACAGGAACTTCTCAGCTTCTTCTGAGGCGGGAGTGAGGGGGAGACACCAGTGAGGCGACCGCGCGACGCCCCCTGCGGACAGCCCTCCCGGTCACGCGAACAGCCGCTTGAGGAAGGCGCTGTCGCACATCCGGGGCGGCTCGAGCCGGGCCAGTACGGGTACGGCGGCCGTCGCGTTCCAGTCCGCTCCTTCGGCTTCTTCGCCTCCCAGCCTTAGTCGCCCTCTTCGCCGTCGTCGAAGGAGGCGGGTACGGCGGTGCCCAGGACCTCCGCATCGGACCATGCCTCCTCGTCGGTGCGGGCCCAGCCCCTCGACCACTCGACGCGTGGCAGAGCGTGTTCGCCGTCGTACGTAGTGCGTAGGAAGCGCTCCAACTCCTGTCAGAACGCCGCCGCGGAAGCGCGGCTGCGCTCGGCGGAAAGCCCTGGCGTGACCAGGTGGAGGGTCCGGCCCTTCACTTCTTAAACGGTCGGTCATGTACGGCACGCGAGGGGCAGTTGACACGAATCAGTTCACCGTCGAAGCGCTTCACCCATCCGGGTGGCCGGCCTTCACAGGGGGTTCCCAGGGGGTGCTTCGCGGACGCACAGCCGGTGGGTGGGGCGGGTGGCGCGTCTCGGGGGACGGCGGCGAAGTGTCAGACTGGCGGCATGGACGAGCGCGAATTCGGCAGGTCGGGTCAGCACGCTTCGGTCGTCGGTCTCGGTACCTGGCAGCTGGGTGCCGACTGGGGCGAGGTGAGTGATCACGATGCCCTGGCGGTACTGGAGGCGGCGGCCGAGTCGGGGGTGACCTTCTTCGACACGGCCGACGTGTACGGCGACGGGCGGAGCGAGCAGACCATCGCCTCGTTCCTGCGGGGCAGGCCGGACCTCCATGTGCAGGTCGCCACCAAGATGGGCCGCCGCGTCGACCAGATCCCGGAGAACTACGTCCTCGGCAACTTCCGCACCTGGAACGACCGTTCCCGGCGCAACCTCGGCGTCGACCGCATCGACCTGGTGCAGCTGCACTGCCCGCCCACACCCGTCTACTCCTCCGACGAGGTCTTCGACGCCCTCGACACCCTGGTCGCGGAGGAGCGCGTCGCCGCGTACGGCGTGAGCGTCGAAACGTGCGACGAGGCGCTGACCGCGATCGCCCGCCCGAACGTGGCGAGCGTCCAGATCATCCTCAATCCCTTCCGCATGAAGCCGCTGCGCCAGGTGCTCCCCGCCGCCCGGGAGGCGGGCGTCGGCGTCATCGCCCGCGTCCCGCTGGCCTCCGGCCTGCTCTCGGGCAAGTACACCAAGGACACCGTCTTCGCGGAGAACGACCACCGGACCTTCAATCGTCACGGGGAGTCCTTCGACCAGGGCGAGACCTTCTCCGGAGTCGACTTCGTGACGGGCGTGGAGGCGGCGGCCGAGTTCTCCGCCCTCGCGCCGGACGGGTTCACCCCGGCCCAGCTGGCGCTGCGCTGGATCATCCAGCAGCCCGGCGTGACCACGGTGATCCCGGGCGCCCGTTCGCCCGAGCAGGCCCGCGTGAACGCGGCGGCGGCGAAACTGCCGGAGCTGCCGCAGAAGACGCTGGACGCGATCGAGGACCTCTACCAGCGGCGGATCAAGGGCCAGGTGGAGAGTCGCTGGTAGGGGCGACCGACGTATGCGCGGGCGGCAGCACCGAGGGTGCTGCCGCCCGTTCCCCCGCTAACGGCGGGCAGTCGCGGCGAGCGCGCCGAGCTGCCGGTCGTGCAGGCGGCTCAGCAGCAGGACCGAGACGGTGGCCCCGATCAGGGCGCAGAACATGTCCCACTGGGTGTCCCACACATCGCCCTGGGTGGCCAGGAAGTCGTCGGCCGCGTGTCCGCCGATCACCGCGGCCGCCCACTCGAACATCTCGAACATCGCGCTGAAGGCGAGGCAGGCGCACACGGTCAGCGGTGCCAGCCAGCGACTGCCGCGCAGCGGTGAGGTCCGGCTGAGCAACTCCCGCACCAGGACGGCGGGCACGAAGCCCTGCATGAGGTGCCCGAACCGGTCGTAGGGATTGCGGTCGAGTCCGAGCCCGTCCCGCACCCAGTCGCCCAACGGCACCTGCGCGTAGGTGTAGTGGCCCCCCATCGCGAGCACGAGCGCGTGCGCCGCGAGCAGACAGCACAGCAGATTCGTGAGCGGGAACCGGCGCCGGGTCAACACGACGAGCGGCAGCCCCACCAGCACCCACACCGTCTCCAGCAGCCATGTCGTCGGGTCGTGCGGACGCCAGGCGGAGAGGGCCATGCCCGCGATGACGAGCGCGACGAGCACGGTCGGCAGTGTGCGCCGCGGTACGCGATCGTCGGACCCCGGCCGGGGAGCGGGCGAGGCGAGGAGATGCTCGGGCATGAGGGACTCCTTGGTCAGGTCGCCCCATCGTGATGGAGCGCCGGGGCGAGGGCATGAGTACGGCTACTCACGCCGGCGCCTGGGGTGAGGGCATGAGTACGGCCACGCGGGCGGCCACCTGGGGCAAGGGCATGAGTAGGGCCGCGCGGGCGGGCACCTGGGTGCATTTGGGCACGGCCACCTGGGTGCATCTGGGCACGGCGTGACGAACATGTTCGTGCCGTACTTGTTCGCGACGAACATGTTCGTTACCTTGGTGGAGTGACAGCACACTCCACTCCCCGCCCCAGCCGTCGCGAGCGCCCGGCGAAACCGGCCCTGACCAGGGACGGCATCATCGAGACGGCCGTCGCGCTCATGCGGGCCGAAGGGCTCCGGCGCGTCACCATGCGCCGCCTGGCCCAGGAGCTCGACACGGGTCCTGCCTCGCTCTACGTCTACGTACGCAACACCGCGGAGCTGCACGCGGCGGTGCTCGACGACCTGCTCGGTGCCGTCGACCTGGGTCCGGCCCGGGCGAGTGGCGACTGGCGTGACCGTCTCGTGCGGGTGCTCACCTCCTACACGGAGGTCCTGTTCGAGCACCCGGGCCTGGCTCGCTCGGCGCTGGTGGCCCGCCCGTCCGGCGAGCGCTATCTGGATCTGGTCGAGGCGTTGCTGTCGCTGCTGAGCGAGGGCGGTGTCCCCGGTGCGCGGGCGGCCTGGGCAGTCGACGTGCTGCTGCAGTTCGCCACGGCGACCGCGGCCGAGCATGCCGCGGGAGAGAAGGATCCCGCGGACGCCGAGGGCGAGTGGGCGGCGCTCGCCGCCGCGCTCCGCGGGGCTTCCGAGAACCGCCACCCGCACATCGCCGCGCTGGCCGCCGAACTGCTCTCCGGCCCCGGCGAGGCCCGTCTGAACTGGGGCTTCCACGTCCTGATCAACGGCGTCCTGCACACACCCAGGCCGGACTGGCCCGACAGCCCGGACGAGCCCGACAGCCCGGGCGCGCTCGACAAGCCCGACGCGCTCCACAAGCCCGACAGGCTCAACGGGCCCGACAGGCTCAACGGGCCCGACGTGCCCTGATGGTCGTCCCTGATGGTCGTCCGCCCCCGACCGTCATCCAATCCCTCGGTCGCCGACCGCCGACCGTTGTCACCTCACCAGGAGAACCCCCCATGCCGACCCACCGACTTCAGCACCACCCCATAGCCGTGATCGGCGCCGGCCTCGGCGGCCTCACGCTCGCCCGCGTCCTGCATGTCAACGGCATCGAGGCCGCCGTCTTCGACCTCGACGCGTCACCGACCGCCCGTACACAGGGCGGAATGCTGGACATGCACGAGGAATCCGGCCAGGCCGCACTGCGCACCGGCGGGCTCTACGAGGAGTTCCGCGCGATCATCCACGACGGCGGCGAGGCCATGCGCATCCTCGACAAGAACGCCACCCTGCGGATGGAGGACGACGGTGCGGGCGGAAAGCGCCCCGAGGTCTCCAGGGGCGCCCTGCGCGACATCCTGCTCGGCTCCCTCCCCGAGAGCACGGTCCGGTGGGGCGCCAAAGTCACCGGCGTGCGGACGCTCGCCGACGGCCGTCACGAGGTGACGCTCGCCGACGCGGAGACGTTCACCGCCGATGTGCTGATCGGCGCCGACGGCGCCTGGTCGAAGGTACGGCCGCTGGTCTCGGACGCCACCCCCGGCTACTGCGGCGTCTCCTTCGTCGAGACGCACCTCCGTGACGCCGACACCCGGCATCCGGAGAGCGCCGCCGTCGTCGGCGGGGGCATGCTCTTTGCGCTCGGCGAGGAGAAGGGCTTCCTCGGCCACCGCGACGGCGACGGCTCGCTGCACATCTACGTCGCCCTGAGGGTGCCGGCCGACTGGGCCACATCCGGTGCCATCGACCTGGGGGACACCGAAGCGGCCAAGGCGCGCCTCCTGGACCACTTCGACGGCTGGGACGAGCGGCTGCGGCGGCTCATCGCCGACGCGGACGGCGCGCTCGTCGCCCGTCCGATCCACGCGCTGCCCGTCGATCACCGCTGGGAGCGCACCCCCGGCGTCACCCTGCTCGGCGACGCGGCCCACCTGATGTCCCCGTTCGCGGGTGAGGGCGCCAACCTCGCCATGCTCGACGGCGCCGAGCTCGCGACCGCGATCGCCGCCCACCCCGACGACGTGGAGAAGGCCCTCACCGCGTACGAGGAGGCACTCTTCCCCCGCGCCGAGGAGGCGGCGATCGCATCCGCGGCCAACCTCGACATCTGCTTCAGCCCGAGCGCCCCGCAGAGCCTGGTCGACCTGATGGCCGCCTACGGCGCCGAGTCCGAGTGACGGACAGCGGCCGCCGCCCACGTACCTGCGCTTCCCGAGCGCGGTGGTGGACCGTCCGGGCGGGACCCACCCGCATCACGATCAGCGCGCCCGACGCCCCCTACATCGACGCCGCGGGGTTCACCGGTGGGGAGCCACCTCGTGCGGAGTCGCGAGGGCGGGTCCAGTGAATCGAGCCCCCGATCGACCCCGACACGGCTCTGGCCTCGCCCGCCCCCTCCGGGTAACCAGGTAAGAGCACCCGAGATCGCGCCGCCGCGCCGGGCACGGGCATACTCAGCCCCTGCGGGCGCATCGGCACCCGTGAGCAGCAGGAGGTGCGCGATGGTGTCGTCATCGGGGACGGAACCCCGGAAGGTCACGATTCATGACGTCGCCAGGTCCGCCGGGGTCTCCCGTCAGACCGTGTCGCGGGCGCTCAACGACAAGGACGAGATCGAGGCCTCCACCAAGCAGCGTGTGCTCGACGCCGCCCGCGAGCTCGGCTACCGGCCCAGTCGGTTCGCCCGTGGTCTGGTCCGGCAGGACACCACCACCATCGGGTTGGTGATCCCGGACCTGCGTAACCCGTTCTTCACCGAGGTCGCCGCGGCCGCCCTGGAGGCGGCGCGGACCCGCGGCTGGCACGTGGTCGTATACGACACCGCGGACCGGGCCGAAGAGGAGCTCGGCACGCTGCAGGTGATCGCCTCGCAAGTGGACGCGGTCGTCGGCTACTTCAGCTGCTCCGACGACGAACTCGAGCGGTTCACCCGTGGCATCCCGGTGGTGCTCATCGGGCGCGAGCACGACACGGCGCGATTCAGCTCGATCCGGATCGACGGCGAAGAGGGCGTCCACGCCGCGG
Organism: Streptomyces sp. NPDC058246; assembly: GCF_042881985.1. Taxonomy (NCBI): domain Bacteria; kingdom Bacillati; phylum Actinomycetota; class Actinomycetes; order Kitasatosporales; family Streptomycetaceae; genus Streptomyces; species Streptomyces sp. NPDC058246. The sequence goes on from NZ_JBHVWZ010000004.1 coordinate 81,004, forward strand.
TCGCGCACCTGGTGGCCGCGGGCCATGAACACATCGGCATGCTCGACCACGTCGGCCGCGCGGAGCCGAGCATCCGGCGTCAGTGGTTCACGACGGCCGCGGCGGCGTACGGGATCGACGCCGGCTTGGTGGTCGGTGCGGATCAGTCGGCCGACGGAGGGGGAGCGGCGCTCGATGCCTTGCTCACCGCCCATCCGGAGGTCACCGCGGTCTTCACCTTCAACGACATCATCGCGATCGGTGTCCTGCGCGAGGCGCGCCGGCTGGGCAGGAGCGTCCCGCAGGACCTCGCGGTGATCGGCTTCGACGGCCTGCAGTTCGGCGCCCTCGTCGAGCCCCCGCTCTCCAGCGTCGCCCTCGACACGCGAAAGCTCGGCGCACTCGCCATCGACCAAGTCGCACGGCTGCTGACCGGGGTGGACCCGCTCAGGGCCGACGACCTGATCGTCCGGGCCGAGTTGCGGTTGGGCGGATCCGCTTAACCTGCCGGACTCGTGTGTGACTCCAAAGTCTTGACACTCGACCGCACCGGAGCGCACACTTCCGAACAATTCCAGGCACCCGTGAGCGCTCCCGTGAACGTTCACGGGAGCGCTCACGGATCGGACCGCATGGTTTGCTGATACCGCCACGGCGCTCGGCGCTTGGACCGACACCGTTGCGTCCTGCCATTCCAACCAGAAGGCGTTCCGCCTGAGGTGTCACCGTCGACCCGGCTAGCACCGTCGCTAGTCGTTCTCTGGAACGGAAGATATGAGCAACACAGTCACGCGCATCCGCCTCGCCGTCGTCGCCGTGGCGGCCAGCACGGCCGTACTCGCCGGGTGTTCGTCGCCCGCTCCGTCGGATCATGCGTCAGCGGCCTCCTGTGCGCCCGCGAAGGGCAAGGTCACCCTCCAATACTGGAACACCGTTCCGGGCATGGACCAGGTCGTCGCCCTGTGGAACAAGAAGAACCCGGACATCCAGGTTCAGACGAAGAACATCTCCAACGACCAGTACGGCACCCTCGGCAACGCCCTCAAGGCGGGCAAGGCGCCGGCCCTCGCTCAGGTCGGTTACGACGAGCTCCCCAACCTGCGCACCCAGAACGCCTTCGTGGACGCCTCGGCCTGCTCGGCGGCCACCGCGGCAAAGTCGAAGTTCGTGCCGTGGACCTGGTCGCAGACCAGCTTCGGCGACACCGGCGTGTTCGCCTTCCCGCAGGACACCGGGCCGATGGCCCTCTACGTGCGCAGCGACATCTTCAAGCAGCACGGCCTCACGATCCCGAAGACCTGGGACGAGTACGCGGCCGATGCGCAGAAGCTGCACAAGGCTGACCCCGGCCTCACCATGACGTTCTTCGACCCGAACAACGCCGAGTGGTTCAACGGACTCCTCTGGCAGAACAATGCCGAGATGTACCACTACGCCGGGGACAAGTGGCACGTCACCGTCGCATCCGACCAGAGCAAGCAGGTCGCCGACTACTGGCAGAAGCTGATCGCCGCCAAGCTCGTCCGCACCGACCTCGCCAACGGTTCGACCCAGATGTACGCCGCCTACCAGAAGAACCAGATCGCCAGCTACGTCGGCGCCGCCTGGGGCTACAGCATGTTCCGCGACAACCTGCCCGACCAGGCCGGCAAGTGGACGATCGTGCCGATGCCGACATGGGCCTCGAGCGCCGCATCCGGTGACTGGGGCGGATCCACCGTCGCGTTCATGAAGGGCAACAAGCACCTGTACGAGTCGGTCAAGTTCAACTCCTGGCTGAACACCGACCCGGAAGCCCTCGCGCTGGAGAACAAGCTGGGCGGCCTCTACCCGGCAGCCACCGCCGGTTCGAAGCTTCCCGCGCTCTCGAAGGGCGTCCCGTACTACAACAACGAGAAGATCTTCGACGTCTTCGCCGACTCGTCCAAGAACATCGACACCAGCTTCACCTGGGGACCCACCCAGAAGACGGTGAACCTGGCGCTTCAGGACGCGATGGCCAAGGCGGCAGCCGGCAGCGGCACGCTCACCGACGCGCTCTCGGCCGCCCAGGCGGCCGCGCTGAAGTCGATGAAGGATCAGGCGATCCCGGCCGCGGCGGGCAAGTGACCGCAGCATGACTGACATCGCAGCCCGCGCGACCCGCGTGGTGGCGGCAGGGGGCCGTCGTCGTCACAACGGCGGTGGCCCCCGGGCGGGCACCATCGTCGCGTTCGTGACCCCGTTCTTCCTCCCGTTCGTGCTGTTCTACCTGGTGCCGGTCGCCTACGCGATGTGGCAGAGCTTCCGCGTCGTGCGCCGCACCGGCGGCCAGTACGGCACGTCGTACACGACCTTCGGCGGTTTCCACCAGTACGCGCAGGTGCTCCAGAACACCGAGTTCTGGTCCAGCATCGGGCGTATCGGACTGTTCGGCATCGTGCAGGTCCCGGTGATGCTGTTCGTCGCGCTGATCATGGCGCTGCTGCTCGACAGCCCCCTGCTGAAGCTCAAGTCGTTCTTCCGGATCACGGCGTTCATGCCGTACGCCGTGCCCGGCGTCATCGCCGCGATCATGTGGTCCTACCTCTACTCGCCGCAGCTCAGCCCGGTCGTCGATCTGCTGAAAGGCATCGGTCTCCAGCCCGACTTCCTCGGGCCGGGTGCCGTGCTGTGGTCGGCGGCGAACGTCTCCACCTGGCTCTGGACCGGCTACAACATGCTGATCATGTTCTCGGCACTGCAGTCGATCCCGCAGGAGCTCTACGAAGCCGCCAAGCTCGACGGTGCCGGCAACTGGGCGATCGCCTGGAAGATCAAAGTCCCGATCATCGCCCCGTCGATCATCCTCACCACGGTGTTCTCGATCATCGGCACGCTGCAGCTCTACGCCGAGCCGGCCGTACTGCGCCAGATCTCCTCGAACATCTCCAGCACGTTCACACCGAACATGCTCGCGTACGCGGTGGCCTCCGGGAACAACTACCAGCAGGCGGCGGCGATCTCCGTGGTCATCGCCGTCATCACCTTCGTCTTGAGCTTCGGGTTCATGCGACTGACCTCGAAGAGGGCCGGACTGTGAGCAACCAGCCCCTGATCCGCGAGAGCCGCGTCAGCCGCTCGGCCGCCCTGGCTCTGATGCTCCTCCTGGCGATCTACTTCCTGCTGCCGATCTACTTCCTGATCGTCGCGGCGACGAAGCCCCAGGGCGACCTCGCCTCCACCAACGGACTGGCGTTCTCGCACTTCGACCTGTTCGACAACCTGGGCACCCTGTTCAGCCGCAGCGACGGCATCTTCGGGCGGTGGGCTCTCAACAGCGTGATCTACGCAGTGCTGGGAGCGGCCGTCGGAACCCTGATCTCGGCGCTGTGCGGCTACGCGCTCGCCAAGTTCCAGTTCCGGGGCCGCGAGTTCCTGTTCTCCGTCATCCTCGGCGGCGTCCTCGTTCCCACCACCGCGCTCGCGCTGCCGCTGTTCCTGCTGTTCTCGGCGACCGGGATCGTCAACACCTACCTCGCGGTGTTCCTGCCCAGCATCGTCAGCCCGTTCGGCGTCTACCTCGCCCGCATCTTCACCGCCGCCGCCGTCCCCCAGGAGCTCATCGAGTCGGCGCGCCTGGACGGCGCCGGCGAGTTCCGCACATTCTTCTCCGTCGCGTTCCGGCTGATGACGCCGTCGCTGGTGACCATCTTCCTGTTCCAGTTCGTCGCCATCTGGAACAACTTCTTTCTGCCGATGGTGATGCTGCAGAAGGAGTCGCTCTTCCCGATCACGCTCGGCCTCTACGAGTGGAACGGTCAGACCGCCCGTGCGCCGCTCCTTCAGGAATCCGTGATCACCGGCTCACTGGTCTCGATCGTGCCCGTGATCATCGTGTTCATCCTCCTCCAGCGGTTCTGGCGCACCGGGCTCGCCTCCGGGTCCCTCAAGTAACTCCGTACCCCCTTCTCCTGTTTCCCGCGTCCCCTCGCCAACAGAAGGTCTCTCCCGTCATGCAGAACTCCGCTGTCTTCGTGCCCCATTTCCATTGGGACCGGGAGTGGTACGAGCCCTTCCAGGTGTTCCGGCACCGCCTGGTCGCCGCTCTCGACACCGTGCTGGAGACGGCCGAGGCGAACCCGGACTTCCGGTTCACCGTCGACGGGCAGATGGCCGCGATCGAGGACTACCTGGAGATGCGACCGGAGAACCGGGAGAGAGTCGCGGCCCTGGTCGCCGACGGCCGGCTCGCCATCGGACCGTGGCTCATCCTGCTCGACGAGTTCCTCTGCTCCGGCGAGACCATCGTGCGCAACCTGCAGATGGGATGGGCGGCCGCGGCGGACCTCGGCGGCTCGATGCCCATCGGATACCTGCCGGACATGTTCGGCCACATCGCGCAGATGCCGCAGATCCTGGCACGCGCCGGAATCCGGCACGCGGCGCTGTGGCGCGGAGTTCCCGGCTCTGTCGACGGACACGCCTTCCGCTGGCGCGCTCCCGACGGCTCCGAGGTGCGCACCGAGTTCCTCTTCGACGGATACGACAACGGCCTCGACGTCCTGCTGGTGCCCGACCAGATCGGGCGCGCGCTCGGCGAGTACGCGGAGATGACAGCTGACCGGTGGGGTGACGACCCGGTGCTGGCGATGGCCGGCACCGACCACAACGCCCCCGACCCGCAGCTCGCTACCTGGCTGCGGCGCGCATCGAGCGACGAGCGCCCCATCACCATCGCGACGCTCGACGAGTACATCCGCGGGCACGTGCGCGACGAGGTCTCCACCGTCGTCACCGGTGAACTGCGCAGCCATGTGCGCGGCAACATCCTCCCCGGTGTGCTCTCCGTGCGGCTCGGGCTCAAGCAGCGGATGGCCGTCGCCGAGCGCACCGTCGACCACGCCGAGCGGGTGAACGCCCTGTGGTCCCGGCGCGACGACTCACCGTTCCTCTCCCTCGCATGGCACAAGATCATCGAGTCGACCGCACACGACTCGGTCGTCGGCTCCGGCACCGACGAGACCTGCGATCAGGTCGAAGCGCGTCTCGCCGAAGCCACGCACACCGCGCGGGCGGTCCGGGACGCGGCCCTCGCCGAGCCCGCCGCCCTGGTGCCGAGCGACGGCTATCTGGTCGCCAACCCGCTGCCGTTCCCGCGCACGGCACTGGTCGAGGTGGATGTCGTGGCCCCGCCCGAGGGAACCGTTCTGGCCGCGACCGCCGCCGACGGCTCGGCGCATCCCGTGCAGCTCATCTCCCAGGCCCCGACCGTGCTCAGCGACGAGCGCATGGACGCCTCGCAGCTCGAACGGGTGCTGCGCCGCATCCACCGCCGCGAGCTCTTCGGCCGACTGATCGACCACTACGAACTCACCCCGGGGTCCCTGGTCTTCCACCTCGCCGAGGTGCCGGCCGGCGGACCGTTCGACCTGCTGATCCTGCGCCGGGAGGTCGCTGCCGCGGCCGCCGCGCATCCGGGGGAGTGGAGGGTGCTGACGCTGGAGGAAGCTCGCGCGACCGCGCTTGTGCCCGTGACCGTCCCCGCCTCGGGGCTGGCGAGTTTCCGGGTCGAGCCCGGCGACCGGACGGCCGCGCCGTCAACGACGTACGCACCCGCGACGGGCACGGCCCGCGCCCTGTCCAACGGACTGGTCGAGGTCTCGATCGCCGCCGACGGCACCCTGGACGTGACCGGCGCCGACGGCACCGTGCTGCACGGAGTCGGCCGCCTCGTCGACGGCGGCGACCGCGGTGACAGTTACAACTACGCGCCCCCGGCACAGGATGTGCTCGTGTCGGAGCCGGCGGAGGTCTCCGTCGAACTCCTCGAGAGCGGCCCGCTGCGTTCGAGGACGCGTGTCACCCGCGTCTACGCATGGCCCACCGCGCTCTCCTGCGAGCGCGACCTGCGCAGCGGTCAGACCGTGCGGACCCCGGTGGAGACACTCGTGGAGGTGCGCGCGGGTGAACCGTTCGTACGCGTCTCCACGTCGTTCCTGAACCAGTCGGCCGACCACCGGCTGCGCTTCCACCTGCCGCTGCCCGAGCCGGCTGCCGTGTCCGCGTCCGCCGGGCAGTTCGCCGTCACCGAGCGTGGGCTCACCGCCGAGGGCGGCTGGGGCGAATACCCGATCCCGACCTTCCCCGCGAGCTCTTTCGTGTCGGCGGGCGCCGCCAACGTACTGCTCGACCACGCGAGCGAGTACGAACTCGTCGGCGACGGCTCCGAACTCGCCATCACCCTGCTGCGCGCGATCGGCTCGATCAGCGTCAACATCCATCCACTCCGCGACGAGCCCGCGGCGAGCGAGATCCCCGCACCGGGTGCGCAGGATCTCGGCGTGCGCATCGAGAACCGCTTCGCCGTCGTGCCCTCGGCGACCGGCTGGCAGGGCGCGGACGCGGTCGCTCTCGCCGAAGAGTTCCGCAACGACGTGCTGGTCGGCCGCGGGACCGCACCCGCCGAAGGCCAACTGCCCCCCGACGCGGCGGGCGTGCGGGTCGACGGCGCGGACATCCTCGTCTCGAGCGTCCGCCGCGTCGCCGCCGACGAGCGCGGTGCCGGCACCGAGCTCCGGTTGGCCGCGATGAGCGACACGGGCGCGACCGCCCGCGTGACCGGCGCCTTCACCGAAGCCACCACGGTCGACCTGCTCGGCCGGCCGCTCTCCACGACGCCGGTCGCGGACGGACTCGAACTCGCCCTCGGCCCGTGGGAGATCCGAACGGTCGTGGTCCGGTAGCCGACCGCGACCACGCGAAAAGGATCCGCTGTTACCAGGAAAGAGTTGTGACCTCGTGCTTTCCCAGCTTGCCGGCCATGTTTCGGACACCACACCAGGGCGTGGCGCGCTGCGCACGGCGCGCTCCTGGCTGCACTCCGACGCCCCCTCGCTCTCGCTGAACGGGAATTGGCGTTTCCGTCTGTCGCCGACGGCGCGGGCGGCGGAGGACTTCGCGGACGAAGGCTTCGACGACAGCGGCTGGGACAGCATCCCGGTGCCCTCCCACTGGGTGCTCCAGGGCGACGGAGTCTACGGCCGGCCGATCTACACGAACATTCAGTTCCCGTTCCCGATCGACCCGCCCCATGTCCCGGACGAGAACCCCACCGGCGACTATCGCCGCCACTTCGAGGTGCCCGCCGACTGGTCGGAAGCCGAGCGCGTCGTGCTGCGGTTCGACGGCGTCGAGTCGCTCTTCAGGCTGTGGGTGAACGGCGACGAGATCGGCAGCGCCAGCGGCAGCCGGCTCGCCCACGAATTCGACGTGACCTCGTCCGTACGGCCGGGCGACAACGTCGTCGCGGTGCGGGTGCACCAGTGGTCGGCGGCCAGCTATGTCGAAGACCAGGACCAGTGGTGGCTGCCGGGCATCTTCCGCGATGTCACCCTGATCGCACGGCCGGCCGGAGGCATCGAGGACGTCTGGCTGCGAACAGGGTTCGAGGAGGGGCACGGACGGATCGAGACGGAGGTCACCGCCGATGCGGCGGCATTCCCGGTCACCCTTCGCCTCCCGGAACTCGGCATCGAGCAGGTCTGGGCGACAGCGGCCGACGTCGCCCCGCTGGACGTCGAGAGCGTGGAGCCCTGGTCGGCCGAGCAGCCTCGCCTGTACGAGGTCACCGTGTCGACGGCCGCCGAGTGCGTCGCCCTGCGGACAGGTTTCCGCACGGTCGAGATCCGCGGCGGCCAGTTCCTGGTCAACGGTCGCCGCGTCGTGTTCCACGGGGTGAATCGCCACGAGACCCACCCCGAGCGCGGCCGCGTCTTCGACGAGGAGCACGCCCGCGAAGACCTGGCCCGCATGAAGCGGTTCAACGTGAACGCGATCCGCACCAGCCACTACCCGCCGCATCCCCGGCTGCTCGACCTTGCCGACGAACTCGGATTCTGGGTCGTCCTCGAATGCGATCTCGAGGCACACGGCTTCGACAAGCTCGACTGGGTGGGCAATCCAAGCGATGACCCGGCGTGGCGCGAGGCATACCTCGACCGCATCCAGCGCACCGTCGAACGGGACAAGAACCATCCCAGCATCGTGATCTGGTCGCTCGGCAACGAGGCGGGAACCGGCAGCAACCTCGCCGCGATGTCGGCGTGGGTCCACGCCCGCGACACCGGACGACCTGTCCATTACGAAGGTGACCACGCGGGTGAATACACCGACATCTACTCGCGTATGTACCCGTCGGTGCTCGAGACCGAGCGGATCGCAACCGAAGGCTCCCGCTCGCCGCTGCTGAACTGCACACCCGCGCAGGCCGCCCGGCAGCGCGCCAAGCCGTTCCTGCTCTGCGAGTACGCCCACGCGATGGGGAACGGACCGGGAGCGCTCGACCAGTACGAGGCACTGGCGCACGCGCATCCACGGCTGCACGGCGGCTTCGTATGGGAATGGCGCGATCACGGCATCCTGACGACCACCCCGGACGGTACGCCCTACTACGCGTACGGCGGCGACTTCGGAGAGGTCGTACACGACGGCAACTTCGTCATGGACGGAATGCTGCTGAGCGACGACGTCCCGACTCCCAGCCTCCACGAGTACAAGGCGGTCGTGCAGCCCCTCCGCTTCACCTTCGACGGCGGCGACGTCGCGATTGTCAACCTGCGGCACTCGGCCGACACGTCCGACCTGCGCTTTCGCTGGCGCGTCGAGCACGACGGGACGCTCGTGGAGTCAGGGGACTTGGAGGTCCCCGTCCTCGCGGCAGGCGAGTCGGCGCGTGTGCCGCTTCCACGGATCCCGGTGTCGCAGGACTCGGAAACATGGCTCACCCTCGACGCGGTCCTGGCGGCCGGGACGGCGTGGGCGCGCGAGGGGCATGTGATCGCGACCGCCCAGCTGGACCGCTCGACGCGTCGTCCGGCGCCTGGTGTCCGGCCCCGGACCACTTGGCGGCAGTGCGACGGAACACTGACGCTGGGAATCGCCGAGTTCCTCGACGGATCCCTCGTGCGCCTCGCCGGCCGCGCTGTGACGGGCCCGCGGTTGGAACTGTTCCGTGCCCCGACCGACAACGACGAGGCCGCGTCCGAAGAAGTCGAGGAGAGCGACGCCGGCATCGCCGGGGTCTCCAACGCCGAACTGTGGCGTCGCGACGGGCTCGACCGGCTGACCACACGGCGCGTGTCCGTGGAGCGCACCGCGGACGCCCTGCGAACGATCGACAAAGTCTCCGCCGCGAACTCCGCCTTGTCGGTGATGGTGGAGTCCCTCTGGTCGCTCGAGGGGGACGAACTCGACCTGCGTGTGGAGATCCAGCCGTCGAGCGGCTGGCTGACGGTGTGGCCGCGGATCGGGATTCGTCTCGATCTGCCCGACGGCGCGGCTCCCGTCGACGGCGCCGAGTGGTTCGGCCTCGGCCCACTCGAGTCCTACCCCGACAGCCTCCGCGCGGCACGCACCGGCCGTTTCACCTCCACCGTCCGCGACCTCTGCGTCGACTACGCGCGCCCCCAGGAGACGGGGCACCGCTCCCAGCTGCGAGAGCTGACGCTGACGAGTGCGGGCACGAAGCTGCTGCGCGTCGTGGCCTTCCCGGACACGCACGGACGTCGCCCCGGCTTCACGCTCAGCCGCCACACCCCACAGCAGATCGCGCGAGCAGGCCACCCCTTCGAGCTTCCGGATTCGACGACGAGTCACCTGATCATCGATGCGGCCCAGCACGGACTCGGCTCACGGGCCTGCGGACCGGATGTGTGGCCTGACTTCGCGCTTCGCCCCGAATCCCGCACGATCAGGCTGCGTATCGCGGCGGGTTAGCCACACGGTCCACTCCGTGCGCGGCGCGGCGTAGGTCTCCCGGCACCTGAGCACGGGCGCGGAGGACGTCCGGTGCCGGGACCAGTCCGACACCACAGAAGTGCTCAGGCCCTTGTCGTAGTGGTGGTGCGCGATACGGATGCCTGAGCTGCCGTGGAAGACGAACAGCGGGGCCCCCGCACCGTCGGCCACGGCGGTGCCGGGAGACGGCGCGGGTCCTCCGTCGGGCACCGCATCCGCCGCCTGCCCCCAACTCGCCCTCGCCGACCCCGGGCTTCGAGAACGGCGGCACGGGCTGGACCTTCGGCGCGGGCACCGGGGTCGGCACCGGCAACTCCCACGGCGGCGCCCGCTTCGTCTACCTCGACTCCGGCCCCGGCAAGAGCGCCCGCCGGGTTCTAGAGCAACAGGCCGCCGTCGGGCCGCAGTTCTTCGAGCGCGGCGCGCTGATCGGTGAGCAGGACGGTCATTTCCGGCTCTTCCTCAAGGTCGTGCTGCCGCCGACTTCCAGGCGGTGTCGTTCCGGTTGTTCCCGCTGTCTCGAGGTCGTCGGGAAGCCGGCGACCCCCGACGGTGCGTGCGGGCGCGACGGCGGTGGTGCGGGTGACCGACTGACGCCCTGGTTCGGGCGAGGAAAGCACGTCGAGGTCACCGGGAACTCTCTTGGGATGGTGGGGCGTTCATGTCACGGAGGATGAAGCATTGGCCGTAGCTCTGGGCGGATTCACAGCAGACACGCGTAGACCAAGGCCAAGCGGACACCCAACCAGACGAAGCGAGCAAGCCGGAATCGACGCGATGTGATGACCTCCACCCCGATGTGGCGGAAAGTGATGAATTCCTTACGGTCGTGACACGTATGGGTGGGCGTCGAGCATCGTGAGACCGCGGGAGGATCTTTCGTGCGACCGTTCACTCTCAACTACGCCCTGCCCACAGGGCAGTCGGCCGCAGTACCCCCGTACCATTTCGACGTGTCCCTCCAGTTGAATGTCCTGCCCGACGGCCGACCGGCCGTCAGCGACCGCGCGCTGCTGATGGCCACCGGCACCACGACGTCCACGGCCGGCTCCCAGACGCACTTCGACGACTGACGGCCGCCCGCGCGCATGACCGTACTCATTCTCACGGCTGAGCAGGACGTCACCGCCGACATGGTGGTGGCCAAACTGCACGAGCGGGGCGTGCCCATGGTGCGCCTCGACCCCGCCGACCTGCCCGGCAAGGCGGTGCTGTCCGCCGACTACGCCCACGGCGACTTCGACGGCTATCTGTCGGTCAACGGCCATGTCCTCAGCATGGGAGGCCTGCGCTCCGTGTGGGTGCGCAGGCCTGGCGAGCCGGCGGCGCACGCGGCCGAACCCTCGCCGTGGCTCACCGCCGAGACCCGGCAGGCCCTGTTCGGCATGCTCTACTCCGCCTCGACCCGCTGGATGAACCATCCGCGCCGTGCCGAGCAGGCCCGGCACAAGCCCTGGCAGTTGCGGGTCGCGCACAGCAGCGGCTTCGCGGTGCCCCCCACCATCATCACGACCGCTCCGCGGGTGGCCAAGGAGTTCGTGGAGGAGTACGGGGACGTGGTGGTGAAGTCGGCGTCGGGTCCGCCGCCCGGCGAACCGCCGGTGGCCCTGCCGACCACGCTCATCGGACCCGGCGCGGACTTCTCCGGCGTGGCGGCCGGCCCCGCGCTCCTCCAGCAGTACATCCCCAAGCGCGCCGACATCCGGCTGACCGGCGTCGGCACCCGTCTGTTCGCCGCCCGGAAGGCCGCCGAACCCGGCCAGGTCGACGGGCGGTTCGGTGACACCGGACAGCTCTGGGAACCCATCGCGGTGCCCGACCGCATCACCCGCTCGGTCCACGAGTACCTCGCCTTCACCGGACTCGCCTATGCCGCCTTCGACTTCGCCGAGGACAAGGAAGGCGTCTGGTGGTTCCTGGAGGGCAACCAGGGAGGTCAGTTCGGCTTCGTCGAACTGGAAACGGGACAGCCCATCGCCGACGCGGTAGCCGAATGGCTGGCGCGGCGAAGACCCGGGCACCGTATCCCCGAAGGGCACTGACTCTCCTCCACCGCAGCCCAGTGTCCGGCGGCCGCCGTACCCGTTTGGCGCGAATGGCGCTGTTGCTCAAGGGCTTTGAGATGCGTAAGCGTGCTCTGTCATGGAACGCGACCGGAGCGGTACCGCAGCCCTTCCCCTCTCCCGCCGTCAACTGCTCGCCGCGGCAGGCGTCGCCGGGGCCGCCACCGCCCTCGGCGCGGCCCCGGCGACGGCCCGGACACGTGCCGGTCTCTCCCTCTCCTTCACCGAGGCCACCAACGGCTCGGCGACGCTCTCACCCACGGGCGACCGGCTGATCGCCGAAACGCAGAACGTGCTGTGGTCGCTGCCGCGGACCGGCGGCCGTGCCGTACCGCTGACCCCGGCCGACCTGGAACCGAACCGGCCTGCGTACTCCCCGGACGGCGAGCTCATCGCGTTCTGCGCGTACCGGGGCGGTGGCTTCCATGTGTGGACGATGCGTCCCGACGGATCGGAGCTGCGCCGGCGCACCGACGGGCCCTGGGACGACCGTGGCCCGGCCTGGTCGCCCGACGGAAGCCGGATCGCCTTCGCCTCCGAGCGCGGTGGCGACCCGGTGCAGGGGAGCCCGTACCGTATCCACGTCCTGCACCTCGGCAGCGGTGAACTCACCCGCGTCACCGGGCTCTCCGGGCAGGACGGCCCCCTGCAGGACGGCGCGTGGGAGGACTTCGACCCCACCTGGTCGCCGGACGGGAAGCGCATCCTGTTCGTGCGGGCCAAGGCGGTCACCACACCCTTCGGACTCGGCGTGGACGCCCGCACCGTCGCCGCCGTCCCGGCCGACGGCGCGGGCCCGGTCACCGTCGCCCACACCGAGACCGAGACCGCGCAAGTCATGACGCCGGCCCTCGCACCGGACGGCCGCCGCCTGGCCCATCTGCGGACCACGGCAGCACCCCACGGCTCCTGCACCCTCCTCGTCGACGGAGTGCCCGTCGCCGTGGCCGGAGACATCGCGCCCGTACCCCCGCGCTGGACCGCGGCGGGAGAGCTGCTGCTGACGCTGAACGGCCGGTTCACCCTCGTACGCCCCGAAAGGCCCAAGGAGGTGGAGCCGATCCCCTTCGAGGGCGTGCTGCCCGTGGAGCGGCCTCGGTACCAGGTCAAGAAGTACGACCTCGGTGACGCGCGGGTGCGCCCGGTACGGGGCATCCATCTGCCCGCGCTGTCTCCCGACGGCCGGCGCGTCGCCTTCGCCGCCCTCAACTCGCTGTGGCTGGCGGACACATCGGGTGGCCGCCGACCCGAGCGGCTCCGGCAGGCCCCGCCCACTCGCTACCTCCTCGCACCGGTCTGGGCGCGGGACGGACGGTCGCTCGTGTACGCCGACGACCGCGACGGACTGCTCGGCGTGTACCGGCGGGATCTCGCCACCGGTGAGGAGACCGCCCTCGCGACCGGCGGGCGGGTGCATCCGGCACTGTCGCCGGACGGCGCGCGGCTCGCCTGCCTCGACATGACGGGGCGGCTCGTCGTACGTGACCTCGGCACGGGCGAGGAACGCGTGCTGGTGACGCCGCTCGGCGGCGGCGGGCTGCCCGGCCGACCGAGCTGGTCCCCCGACGGACGGTACCTCGCACTGTGTGACCGCAACCGCCTCAACCTCCGCTTCCGCGAGGGCTACAACCTCATCCGGATCGTCGACACCACGACCGGTGCCGACCGCCTGCACGCCGTCGCCCCCCATGTCTCCCTCGCCGACCGCTACGACTCCGGGCCCGTCTGGTCGCCCGACGGGCGCTGGATGGCGGTCGTCGTCGAATCGGCGCTGTGCCTGCTGCCCGTCGGCCCCGACGGCACACCGCAGGGCGAACCGCGCACCCTCACCACCGAACCCGCCGACCACCCTTCCTGGTCCGCGGACTCCAGGACGCTGCTGTATCTGTCGGGCGGCCGCCTCAAACTGATCGGCGTCGACGGACGCGACGCCCGCACCGTGCGCGTCCCGCTGGACCGGCCGCGCCCCGTCCTCGCCGACACCGTGGTGCACGCCGGGCGGCTGTGGGACGGCACGGGCGAGGCGGTGCGCGACGACGTCGACATCGTCGTGCGCGGCGGACGCATCGCCTCCGTCGAACCGCACCGGACCGCCCGGCACAACGCGCTGCGGCGGATCGACGCCTCGCACCGCACCGTCGTCCCCGGGCTCTGGGACACGCACACCCACCCGTGGCAGAGCACCTACGGCGGACGCCAGACCGCCGGCCAGCTGACCTACGGGATCACCACCGCCGTGTCCCTCGGCGGGTTCGCCTACGAACAGGCCCGCATCCGCGAGGCGGTGGCCGGCGGACAGCTCGCCGGACCCCGGCTGCTGACGACCGGCGAACTGCTCGACGGCTCCCGCGTCGCGTACAGCATGGGGCGGGCCCACCGCACCGAGGACGGGCTGCGACGTTCGCTCGAGCGGGGCGCGGCGTTGGACTGGGACTTCGTCAAGACCTATGTCCGGGCTCCTGGTTGGGTGATGGCCGAGGCGGCACGGTTCGCGCACGAGCGCCTGGGAGTCCGCTCGGGAAGCCACCTCCTGTCGCCGGGCGTCCAGCTGGGCCAGGACCTGACGACCCATCTGCAGGCCACCCAGCGAGCCGAGTTCGGACACGCGATCACCGCGGCCGGGCGCGCCTACGACGATGTCGTGGAGATCTACAGCACCCGGGGCGTCAACTTCGCCCTGATCGCCACGCCGTTCACCTCCGCCCCGTTGATCGGCGCCGATCCCGCACTCGCCGACGACCCCCGCGTGACCGCCGTGATGCCGCCCTGGGACTCCGCCGCGGTGCGGCAGTCGGCGGGCGTGCCGCCGACCGCGGCCCAACTCGACACGCTGCGCACCGAGACCGACATCTACCGGCGTGTGCTGGCCGCGGGCGGTCTCGTCGCGCTCGGCACGGACCAGCCGCTCGTCCCCGTCGGTCTCTCCCTGCACCTGGGCCTGCGCGCCCTGCACCGGGGCGGCCTCTCCCCGGCCGGGGCCCTGCGCACCGCGACCGCGCTGCCCGCCCGGCTGTTCGGGCTCGACGGTGAACTCGGCACCGTGGAGCCGGGGAAGCTCGCCGACCTGACGGTGGTGGACGGCGACCCGTTCACGGACTTCGACACGCTCGTACGGACGGTGTCGGTGCTCAGGGGAGGGACGCCCTACGAGACGGCGGACCTGGTGGCCGCGTTCGAGCCGTCGTCGCGGAGCGCGGCGACGCGCGACGACTGGCTCGACGTCGGACGCCTCATGCGCAGGGACGGCTGTTGCGACCCGGGATCACGCTGACGTCCACTGAAACGACTGGAGGAAGACATCCAGGGCCCGACGGTTGGTGGCGGAGTTCCAGTCGTCGGCCGGGGTCGTCCAGCGCAGTGAGAAGCCCCGGTGGTCACCGATGAGGAAACCGCGGCCGTACGTGCGCTCGCGGACTCCCTGGGACACCGACAGCCACTCCATGTCGGCACCCTTGCGGCCGCGATAGGTCACGGCCCGGATGTCGCCCACCCGCTCGTAGCCGGTGGAGTCGGCGCGCAGGGAGGGCTCCAGCGCGCTCCAGACCGCGACGGGATCCGGGCCGAGCCACGTGCTGTAGGTGACGGCGAGCGTGCGCGGGTCACCGCTCGCGCCGAAGGTTACCCGGTACGTCCGGTCGGCGGAGTTCGTGGTCCGGAGGGGTTTCCAGCCCTGGGGGAGGTCGATGGAGAAGCCCTCGGACGCCTGGTAGCGGCGGAAGCCGGACGGCACCTTCTCACCGGCGGTGAGGGAGGGGGAAGGCGTGGGCGACGCCGACGGTGTCCCCTGGGGAAGGGTGGCGGGATCCGTGGAGCCGGCGGAGGGGCCGGCCGAGGCGATGCGTGAGGGGGCCGCGCCGGATGCGGAGGTGTCCTGGCCGGACAGTCCGCCCGCCGCGACGAGCACGGCGAAACCGACGGCGGTGACGGCCAGCGCCCCGCCCAGCAGGAGCGGCCGGCGGACCGTCCGCCGACCGCTCCCGCCGGCGTCCCGGAGGGGCGGCAGAGGCGCCGTCGACGTCGCGTCCTCAGCGTCGTCCTCCTTGAGGATGCGCCGGAGGGCCTCACGTACGACCGGCTCGGGCACGCGTTCCAGGGGGTCCCTGCGCAGGAGACCCTGGATGGCGGGGGCGAGCGCTCCAGCGCTCAGCGGGGCCCTGATGGGCAGTCGGTTCACGGCGCGCAGCGTGGCGTCGAGCCGTCCCCGGTCCCGGATGGGCGGCCGCCCCTCGACCATCGCGTACATCATCGCGCCCAGCGCCCACAGATCCGCCGCAGGCCCGGTGCCCTCGCCACGGGCCTGCTCCGGGGAGGCGTACGACGGCGCGGTGACCCGTGGCGAGGCGGTGGCCCCCATGAGTCCGAATCCGCTCACCGTGACCGTGCCCCGCTCGTGCACGTACACCTGGCCGGGGCTGAGATCGCCGTGCGTCACCCCCGCGCGATGGGCGGTGGCGAGGACATCGAGGAGGCCGAGCCCGATACGGGCCGCCCGGACGTAGTTCACGGGACCGCGCCCGAGGAGCTCGGTGAGTGGAGCGCCCGGCGGCCGCTCCGTGACCGTCCACACGAAGTCGTTCTCCTCGATCACGTCGAGGACGCCGGCCACCTGGCCGGGGCAGACCAGCGCCAGGCGCTCGGACGCGCGCAGGATCCGGGCGGCGGTCCTGTGCTCCGACTCCTCGCGCCGGTGGTCCGGGAGCAGCGAGCGGGTCAAGGCGACCGGCCGTCCGAAGGCGACGTCCTGCCCCAGCCAGCCGACGCGGCCCTCTTCCCGGTGGGCGACATCCAGCAGTCGGTATCTTCCGGCGACCAACTCGCCCGTGAAGTCCTGCACCTTGACCATGGTCATCCCTCGCTGCGCACCGGGCTCTCACCTTTCCCGGAAGTACGGAGGGTGTGACGTTGAGTGTTCAATGGGGAACGGTTCCCGATGCCTGTTTTTCCCTGACTCCGCGCCGGTCGCCCACGCGTGCGAAAGGTTCAGGCCGACAGGCCGTACGGGTTCACCACGCGGCGCCCTTGCCGATGTACGAGTTTGCGAACGTGGCCGCCGCGACCGGCGAGCCGAGGATCCGCCGCAGCCGCGCACCCGCGGACCCCGCACGGTAGGGGTCGCCCGACGACGGGCCGTGCAGCAACTCCGCGAACCACTGCGAGAATTCCTGGTACTCCCACACGCGCCCGAGACAGGCCGCCGAGTAGTCGCGCAGCCCGCTGCCGTCACCCGTCCCGAAGTAGGCGACGAGCGCGTCCGCCAGGACCAGCGCGTCATGCAGGGCCAGGTTCATGCCCTTGGCGGCGATCGGCGCCACCAGGTGGGCGGAGTCGCCGGCCAGGAACAGCCGCCCGTACCTCATCGGCTCCACGACATAGCTGTGCATGTCGAGCACCCGCTTCTCGATCAGCCGTCCTTCGGTAAGCGGCGGGGACCCCGTCACCGACAGCCGGGCGTGCAGCTCCGACCACACCCTCTCGTGCGGCCAGTTCTCCGGATCGTCGCCGGGCGTCACCTCCAGGTAGTAGCGGGTGACTTGGGGGCCGCGGGCCATATGGGCAGCGAATCCGCGCGGGTGGACACCGAAGACGACGCAGTCACAGGACGGCGGGGCCTCGGCGAGCAGCGCCAGCCAGCCGACTCCGTAGTCGTAGCGGGCCATGGAGCCGCGCTCCGGCGGGACATAGGTGCGGGTCACCCCGCGCGCGCCGTCGCAGCCGGCGACGACCTCGCACTCGATGCGCCGACGCTCACCCGTCGCCGGGTCCGTGTACAGCACCGAGGGCTGATCGCCGTCGATCGCGTGCAGAGCGACGTCCCGTACGCCGAACCGGATGTCGCCGCCCCGCACGTCGGCGTATTCGCGCACCAGGTCGGTCACCAACAGCGGTTGTGGATAGACGAAGTGACGGTCTCCGGTCAGCTCCGCGTACCGGAACCGGTGCCGCTCGCCGTCGATCCGGAACTCGCACTCGCTGTGCGGCTGCGCCCGCTCCACCAGCCGACCGGCAAGTCCCTGCTGCCGCAGGGCCCGTACCGCCCACTCCTCGATGAACCCCGCCCGGGGCCGCTGTTCGATGAACTCCCGTGTCTCGGTCTCCAGGACCACGCAGTCGACGGACGCGGCGCGCAGGATGTTGCCGAGGGTGAGACCGGCCGGTCCCGCGCCGACGATGACGACGGGAACACGTTGTACGGGTGTGGGGGAGGGCGCAATCACTCGATCATTATGACGATGACCCGTCAACGTGCGACGACTGCCCGTGTGTTGATGCCGCAGAGGGGCCCGAGGCCGGGGCCTGGGCGGCTACGGGGCCCGGCCTCGGTCAGGCGACGGGGCCGCGGCTAGGTCGGGCGCCAGGGCCTCGGCTCGGTCGGGCGCCGAGGCCTGGTCCGGTCGGGCGCCGAGGCCGCCCTGGCCCGGAGGGGCGAGGAGGCCCCGGCCCGGTCGGGCTGCCGGCGCCCCGGGCATGTCAGGCGGTTCGGCTCGCCCGTCCGGTGGGGCGACTGTCACGCGAAGGCGTCGCGCAGCCCGGGCAGCAGCGTCTTCGCCGACCAGTCCAGGAAGTCGCGCTGGCTGTCGCCGCCGATCTGCACCAGGGCGACCTCGGTGAAGCCGGCCTCGGCGAAGGGCCGTAGGGCCTCCACGAAGGTCTCGGGATCGTCGCCGCACGGGATCGACGCGGCGACGTCGTCCGGCGTGACGAATTGCGTGGCGCCGGCGAAGGAGTCGGGGTGCGGAAGCTCCGCGTTGACCTTCCAGCCCCCGCCGAACCAGCGGAACTGCTCGTGCGCCCGCTGGACGGCGGCGTCCCGGTCGGGGTCGTAGCAGACCGGCAGCTGACCCACCCGGGGCTTGCCCTGTCCGCCGTGCCGGTCGAAGGCGGCGAGCAGGTCGGGCTTGGGCTCCGTGGCGATGACGAGGTCGGCGAGGCGCCCCGCCAGCGCGCAGG
The DNA here is from genome assembly GCF_042881985.1 of Streptomyces sp. NPDC058246. Taxonomy (NCBI): domain Bacteria; kingdom Bacillati; phylum Actinomycetota; class Actinomycetes; order Kitasatosporales; family Streptomycetaceae; genus Streptomyces; species Streptomyces sp. NPDC058246. The sequence continues at coordinate 99,750 of NZ_JBHVWZ010000004.1, forward strand.
ACCGCTCGCCGGAGACGGCGACGCCGATCGGCGGCGGCTCGTCCGGCAGGTCCCAGAGCTTGGCCGACTCCACGTCGAAGTGTGTCCCGCGATGGTTGACGTGACCCCCGTCGAACAGGGCACGGATGATCCCGAGCGCCTCTTCGAGCATCTCGTGCCGCACATCGACGGCGGGCCAACCGCCGCCCACCACATGTTCGTTGAGGTTCTCGCCGGAGCCGAGACCCAGGCGGAACCGGCCCTGTGACAGCAGTTGCAGGGTCGCCGCCTTCTGCGCCACCACGGCCGGGTGATAGCGGAAGGTCGGGCAGGTCACATACGTCATCAGCGGAATGCGCGAGGTGGCCTGGGCGGCCGCGCCGAGCACACTCCACGCGTACGGCGAGTGCCCTTGTGCCCGCAGCCACGGAAAGTAGTGGTCCGACGTCACCGAGAAGTCGAAGCCGACCTCCTCGGCCCGTACGACATGGTCGACGAGGTCACGGGGGCCGGCCTGTTCCGTCATCATCGTGTATCCGAATTGCACCATAAAGTGCGAGTAACCCGTTCCTGCCTGCTGTACACCTCCGCGTACCCGGCCGGAGGCGCCCTCGGCCGCGGCGGCCCCGCCGCGCCGCCCCCGGACTCCCGGACTCCCAGACTCCCGGACTCCCGGACTCCCGGACTCCCGGCCTCCCGGACTCCCGGAGTCGCGAGTCCCGGGGCCCTGGGGCCCCGGCACCTGCGGTGATCCGCCTGGGGAAAACGCCATACCGCGCCACCCCTTCCGCCACGTAGAAATATCTACCAACATGCATATGCCCAGGGGGTGGTGGGTGACCGAGGGCCTCCTGGCTGTGTCTTTCTCCGCGCCTGCCGAGCGGAGTGGAATATCCCGGAGTGGGCCATGACGAACGCGATGTGGATGCAAAGTGTGGAGTGGCTCGCCGCGGCGGCCACGGACCCCCGGGCGTGCAAGCGGGAGTGGGACCAGGGCAGCGGCGGCGTGCTCCTGGAAGCCGGGCGCTTCTGGGACGTGCTGAGCGTTCCCGAACCCTTGGGGCTGCTGGCCCTGGACATTCTGTGGTCCGACCCGTTGCAGGTACCGGGACCCACGCTGGTGGACTGCGCGGCCCGCCGGGTCGGCTTCTTCCTGCCGCCCGACCCGGGCAGCCGCTGGGTGGGGTCGGGACTGCGCCACCTCGGCAAGGGGTCGTGGATCGCCGTACCGCCGCCGTACCGGTCCGCGGGATTCCTGGAGTGGATCATCCCTCCGGACGGCACCGGCGCTTTGCATCCCGCCCTTCCGCTGGAGCTGGCGCTGCGTCAGGCCAACGGCACGCTGGCGGTCCTGGCGCCCCTCAGCGAGGAGTGACCCTCACCCACTCGGGGAGACCCCGGGGCACGGGAACCGCCGGGACGGGCTCGGCTTCGGCGACCCCCGGAACGGGAGCCGAGCCGGGAGCGGCGAAGGAAGCCCACAGCACCTCGCGGAGGACTTCGCGATGCTCCGGAACCACGCGGCCCTCGGCCCGCCATTCCGCGACGAGCTGGGCGTAGATCGGCGGATGGATCCGGTAGTCGTTGGTCAGTTCCGCGTACGGGCCGGTGCTGTACGTGCGGGTCGGCACGCGGCGCAGTGCTGTGTGGGTGGTGTCCATGTCGGAGCAACGCGCTCGTACGCACCGGTGGTACGCCTCCGTGCGGCCGCCCACCGAGTCGAGTGACCGCGCCCCCCGTTCGGAGCAGCGCGAGCGCGAGTCGAGTGAGCCCGCCCAAGTACGGGGCGACCTCGTAGTGGTGCAGTACTGGGCGGCCCCCTTAGCAGTGCAGCACTGAGCGGCCCCGTAGCAGTGCGGTACTAAGCCGCCCCGTAGTAGTGCGCGTGACCCCCACGCCACTTCACCCACGCCGGATCGTCGAGGAGATCCTCCGCGTCGGGCAGGCCGACCCGGCCCAGGAACTCCATCAGCTGCTCGTCGGAGAAGGCCACGCCGAGGTCTTCACCCCGGGCGGTCACTTCGCGACCGCCGGTGTCCAGCGGCGGATGCACGACCAAAGGAGCTCGTCCGGACATATATCCAGCATCGTCCCGTGCGCCGCGGCCCGCATCCGGACGAGCCCCGCAGGGCTGCCCGGAGTGGTCACGGAGTGGTTGAATACAGTATCAAGTGCATGGCTACTCCCCGCGTGAGGAGCTTCTGATGGATCCGGTGGACCTTGCAGCGATCGACGCCGAGCGTCAGCGGATTCGGGACGCCCATCTGATGCAGGACAGGCCGGCCAGTTCCGCCCGAGGTGTGCACCATGTCGCGCTGCTCTCCTCGGACGTGGAGCGAACGGTGCGGTTCTACCAGGACGTCCTGGGGTTCCCCCTCACGGAGGTGATCGAGAACCGCGACTACAAGGGCTCGACCCACTTCTTCTTCGACCTCGGCAACGGAAACCTGCTCGCCTTCTTCGACTTCCCGGGACTCGACCTCGGCCCCTACGCGGAGGTGCTCGGCGGACTGCACCACCTGGCCATCTCGGTCGACCTGAGCACCTGGCGGCGGCTGCGTGAGCGACTCGACGCCGCCGGAATCGCGTACACGGAGGAGAGCGGTACGTCGCTCTACTTCCGCGACCCCGACGGCGCCCGCGTCGAACTGCTCGCCGAACCGCTCGGCGAGATGTACGGCAGTACGGTGCGCTGAGGCTCGGCGTCCGCCCTCCGTGCGCTCCGGGCCGCATCGGCTCGGCGGCTGCGGACGCTCGGTGCGCTCGGGTCCGCATCGGCTCGCCGTCCGCGCACGGTCGCCGCGCTCAGGACCCCGTCCGTGCAGGGCGGTGCGCCGAAGGGAGCGGCGCAGGTCGGGGCGCTGAAGGGCTCAGCGAAGGTCGAGGCGCCGAAGGGCTCAGCGCAGATCGAAGCGGTCCGCCCAGGACATCACGTCTCCGGTGGTCGCGTTGCCTCCGCAGAGCACCAGCCCGAGCCGGGCCCCGTCGCCCACCCGCTCCAGCACGCGCCTGGCCGCCGGCAGCAGACAGCCCGCGGCCGGCTCGGCCCACACCTTCGCGTGGTCGGCGAGTTCGAGCGTGCCCCGCACCGCCTCGCGGTCGGGGACCACGAGGACCTCGTCCACCAGGGCGCGGACATGGTCGTACGTCAGTGGGGACACGGCCGGCGCGCTGAGCGTGGTCACGATCGAGGACAACGCGACCGGCACCGGACCGCCCGCCGCCAGCGCCTCCGACATGGCCTGCGCGCCCTCCGTCTCCACGCCCCAGATCCGCACTCCGGGCCGCAACTCCCGGAGCGCCGCGGCGACGCCGGAGATCAGGCCCCCGCCGCCGACGCTGACCAGCACATCGGTGAACTCGCCGGCGTCCTCGGCGAATTCCAGGCCGACGGTGCCCTGTCCGGCGATCACGAGCGGATCGTCGAACGGGTGGACCGGCGTCAGCCCCTCGGCCCGCAACCGCGTCATGAGCGCGAACGCCTCGTCCATGCCGTCGGTCAGCCGCAGCGAGGCACCGGCCGACTCCACGATCTCGGCGGCACGTGCCGACGCCGACCGGGGCATCACCACGGTCGCCTTCACGTCGAGGGCGGCGGCCATCACCGCGAGCGCGATGCCGTGGTTGCCGCCGCTCACCGCGACGACCCCCGCCGCACGCTCGGCCTCGCTCAGCGCGAGCAGCCTCGCCGTCGCGCCGCGTGCCTTGAACGACCCGGTGCGCTGCAGCAGTTCGAGCTTCACGGTGACCGGCGCGTTCAGCAGCGAGGAGAGTCCCGGACTCGTCACCGTGGGCGTTCGTACGACATGCCCGGCGATCCGCTCGGCCACGGCCCGAATATCCGCGACACCGATCACGACAGCGCCCCCCTTTCCTCCGCGCGAACGCGGCTGTACGCAACTCACAGTACCCGGAGGCCAGTTGAGGACCCGGTCGCCCGCCGTGCCGGAACTCCGTTCAGCGCAGCGTCTCGGCCCAGTTCGCCGGAACCCGCCCGGCCGGTCCGGGCGTCGGCTGGTCGGCCGGGTGGCTCTCCGGGGGAGCGAGGGCCGGTCCGGACTCGTACAGCTCGGACGTGTCGTAGTTCCAGAACCAGCGCTCGCCCGGTTCGAAGCTGCGGATGACGGGGTGCCCGGTGCTCTGCGCGTGGGCGGTGGCGTGCTTGGCGGGCGAGTCGTCGCAACAGCCGATATGACCGCACTGGGCGCAGCGGCGCAGATGGAACCACCAGCCGCCGACGGCGTCGCAGTCGGTGCAGCCGGTACCGCTCGGTGGAACGCTGGGGTCGATTCCGCTGGGCGTGGTCATGACGGCTCCTCGGAGGTGTCCGTGACGGTGAGCGGAAGACGTACCTGGAAACGGGTGTCGCCGGGCACGGACTCCACATGGATGCTTCCGTGGTGCTTGTTGGCGACGATCCGCCACGAGATGTCCAGGCCGAGCCCGGTGCCCTCGCCCACCGGCTTGGTGGTGAAGAACGGGTCGAAGATGCGGTCGCGGATCTCCACCGGCACCCCCGGACCGGTGTCGCGGAACTCGATGAGCAGATTGTCGTGGTCGAGCGCGGTGCGCACGGTCAGCGTCCCCTCGCCGCCCATCGCCGAGACGGCGTTGTCGATCAGGTTCGTCCACACCTGGTTCAACTCGCTCGGATAGGAGGGGATCTTCGGCAGCGTCCGGTCGTACTCTTTGACGACCTTGACGCCGGGGCCCATCTTCCCGGAGAGCATCAGCAGCGTGCTGTCGAGCAGTTCGTGCACGTCGGCGACCTGGTAGGGCGCCCGGTCGAGCTGCGAGTACTGCTTGGCCGCGCCCACGAGGTGCGAGATACGGGTCGTGGAGTCCTCGATCTCGTTCATGAGGAGCTCGGTCTCCACGGTGTAGTTCAGCCAGTGGACCGCGCCTTGCAGCGTCTCCTCGTCCACGGCCGCCGCGACCTGGTCCAGCCAGTCCGTGTCGAGCCCCGCCTGCACGAACGTCGGAGCGAGCTGCCAGCCGCCCGCGACGTCGTGGTCGTCGAGCCAGTCGGCGAGCGCGTCCTCCCGGTCGGAGGCCTCCAGCGGGGTCAGCGGCGTGGCCTTGGCGACCTTCTCGGCGGTTCGCTCCTGGATCTCGACCAGGATCTCCAGAGTGTGGCGCTTGTAGGGGCCCGCGGCGATCGCGCCGAGCTTCTGGCGCATCTTGGCGACCCGCTCGCGCAGTGCGGAGGTGGCCCGTACGGCCGCCGCGGCCGGATTGTTGAGTTCGTGCGTCAGACCGGCCGACAAGGAGCCGAGCGCCAGCAGCCGTTCGCGCTGCCCGATGGCCCGCTGGGTGTTCTGGCTGCCGAAGAACATCCCCTCCAGCAGATGGACGGCCATCGGGAACCAGTCCCGCAGGATCGCGGAGAACGTCTCGGCGGGCAGGACGAAGAACCGCGAGGGCTCGGTGACCCGTGCGGAACCCTTGTAGCGGGCCTGGTCCGCACCGGCCAGATAGGCCTGCATGGCCCCCGCGTACACCCCGCGCTGGGAGCTGCGGCTGATCTCCACGTCGTCGCCGCCGACCCTGCGCGACATCACGATCGTGCCTTCGAGGAGCACGAAGAAGCAGGTGGCCGGATCGCCCTCGGTGTAGACGGGACCGGGCTCGAACACCTCCACCCGGCCCTCGCGGCAGAGGCGGTCGAGCTGGTCGGCGTCCAGCTTCTCGAACAGGAACAGGGTGCTGAGCTCCGCCGGGCTGCACGGCACAGGCTGCCCGCTCATGACTGTTCCAGATAACGGTGGACGAGCATGACGGCCATGGCTCCCTCTCCGACCGCGGACGCCACCCGCTTCGCGGACTCGGCGCGCGCGTCCCCGGCGACGAACACGCCGGGAATATTGGTCTCCAGGTGGTACGGCGGCCGGTCCAGCTCCCAGCCCGTGGGCGGCTGCCCGTCGGGCGTCATGTCCGGACCGGTCATGATGAATCCGCGCGCGTCCCTGAGCACGGTCCCCTCCAGCCAGCCGGTGAGCGGGGCCGCGCCGATGAACACGAACATCCACTGCGCGTCGACGAGTTCGGTGTGCCCGTTCGCCACATCGCGCAGCGTGAGCTGCTCCAGATGGCCAGTCCCGTGCGCGGACTCGACGACCGTGCCGGTGCGCACGCTGATGTTGGGCGCTTCGCCGATCTGCTGGACCAGGTAGTGCGACATCGACGCGGAGAGCGAGGAGCCGCGGACGAGGATGGTGACGGACTTGGCTCCACGGGACAGGAACATGGCGGCCTGCCCGGCCGAGTTCGCCCCGCCCACGATGTACACGTCGTGGCCCTGGCAGGCGGTCGCCTCGGTCAGCGCCGAACCGTAGAAGATCCCGCACCCGGTCAGATCCGCCAGACCGGGAGCGTCGAGCTGCCGGTACGACACCCCGGTCGCCAGGATCACGGCGTGCGCGGCGACCGCGGAACCGTCGGAGAAGCGGATGGTGCGCGAGGCCCCGGTGACGTCGAGCCCGGTCACCTCGCGGGCGGTGAGGATCTCCGCCCCGAACTTCGCCGCCTGCCGCCGCGCCCGGTCGGTGAGCTGCGCCCCGGACACGCCGTCGGGGAAGCCGAGATAGTTCTCGATCCGTGAGCTCTGGCCCGCCTGTCCGCCGGTCGCCGACCGTTCGACGAGGACGGTCCGCAGCCCCTCGGACGCGCCGTACACGGCGGCCCCGAGCCCCGCAGGACCGCCGCCGATGACGACGAGGTCGTAGAACTCCTCCGTCGGCGTCGTGGCCAGCCCCACCCGCGCCGCCAGCTCCGGATCCTCGGGCTCGACCAGCGGCGTACCGTCCGGTGTGATCACGAGCGGCAGCCGCTCCCCGTCCTGCCCGGCGGCGGCCAGCAGCCGCTGCCCCTCCGGGCTCTCGGACGAGTACCAGCGGTAGGGCACCTGGTTGCGGGCCAGGAACTCCCGTACGTCCGAGGAACGCGCCGACCAGCGGTGCCCGACCACCTTGCAGGTCGGCACCGGCCGGTAGTCGCTGACCCGCCACGCCTCCAGCAGATCGTCGACGACCGGATAGAGCTTCTCCTCCGGCGGATCCCACGGTTTGAGCAGGTAGTGATCGAGATCGATGACATTGATGGCGTCGATCGCCGCGTTCGTGTCCGCGTACGCGGTCAGCAGCACCCGGCGCGCGCCCGGATACACGTCGAGCGCCTGCTCCAGGAACTCGATGCCGTTCATCTGGGGCATCCGGTAGTCGGCGAGGATCACCGCCACCTGGTCGCCGCGCAGCTTGAGCTCGCGCAGCGCGTCCAGCGCGGCATCCCCGGACTCGGCGCGCACGATACGGTGCGAGGCGCCGTAGCGGCGCCTCAGGTCGCGGGCGACGGCGCGCGACACCCCGGGATCGTCATCGACGGTCAGAATGACGGTCCGCGCCGGACTGGCGGCCTGTGCCATGCGTCTCCCACCCCGAGCGGGTCAGTGTCGTCCCGGCCGCGGGCCCGCCGCTGCGGGCCACCCGGCCGGTACCGCCTCAATCGTATGTACGATCGGTCACCTTTGCTCGGAAACCGAGGACTCACGCGGGCGGCGCGGGGGCGTCGGCCCGTGGCGGCAGCGCGTCGCGGACCCGGGGAAGGACGTGCGTCACGTAGTCCTCGACGGCCGTGTCCAGGCCGATGTCGTGCTGGGCGCGCTCGGACAGGAACCAGCGGTGTTCGAGCAGCTCGTGGTAGAGCTCGGCCGGATCCATGGAGCCGCGCAGGTCTGGTGGCACGGCCCGGACGGTCGGCCGGAAGACGTCCCGCACCCAGCGGTGGGCGAGGACTTCGGGGCGGGCGGAGGGGTGCCCCGAGCGAAGCCGGGAGCCTGAGGAAGGGTCGCCCGGGGCGTAGTCGTCCTGGGTGGCCATCCAGCTCTCCAGGTCGTTCAGCAGCCGGCGCGCCTGGTTCTCCTCGGTGTCCAGCCCGGTCAGCCGCAGCAGCTGGCGCTGATGGTGGCCCGCGTCGACGACCTTGGGCACGAAGGTGACGGTGTCCCCGTTCGAGGAGTGCGCTATCTGCATCTCGGCCACATCGAAACCGAGGTCGTTGAGGCGGCGTATGCGGCGGTCGATGTAGTGGTGCTTGCCCGCCGGGTACACGGACGTGCGGGTCAGCTCCTCCCACAGGCCCCGGTAGCGCGCGCAGATCTCCTGGCCGAACTCGATCGGGTCCACCGAGGGGTGCAGGGCTCCGGCCGCCTCCAGGTCCAGCAGCTCGCCGCTGATGTTGACCCGGGCGAGATCGAGGTCGTACTCCCGCTGCCCGTCGCTGAGCCGGGGGTGCAGCTCGCCGGTCTCGGCGTCCACCAGATAGGCCGCGTACGCCCCGGCGTCACGCCGGAACAGTGTGTTGGACAGCGAGCAGTCGCCCCACGCGAACCCCGCCAGATGCAGCCGCACCAGCAGCACCGCGAGCGCGTCCATCAGGCGGTGCATGGTGGCCGGCCGCATCGTCGTCTCGAACATCGACCGGTACGGCATGGAACCGCCCAGGTGCCGGGTGATCAGCACGGGCTCGAGCGGCGCCCCCGCGGCGTCGGCGCGCCCGGTCACCACGGCGAGCGGATCGACCGCCGGGATGCCGAGCCGGTCCAGGCTGCGCAGCAGTTCGTACTCGCGCACCGCGGGCCGCTCGGCGAGCTCCTTGACGGCGACCACCTCGGCGCCGGCGCGCGCGTAGCGCACCACGTGCCGGGAGATGCCGCGCGGCAGCGGCACCAGATGGTGCTCGGGCCATTCCTCCAGGGGCAGCTGCCAGGGCAGTTCGAGCAGGAGCGCGGGATGCTCGGGATTGGTGGCGCTGATCTGCAAAGCCATGGACGGGCTGCTCTCCTCTCGAAGTCGAGCGTGTGACGAAGTCGAGCGTGTGACGCGCTCCAGCATCTACGAATGATCCGCGAGGCGGAAGACGCGGCGGGCGTTGCCCGACAGGAACAGCTCGGTGGTCTCCTCGTCGAGGCGCAGGTCGGCGAGGTGTTCCAGCGCCCGAGTCGGCGTGATCATCGGGTAGTTGGTGCCGAAGAGGACCTTGCGCCGCCCCCGGCCGCGCAGATACTCCACCAGCTCGGGCGGATAGCGGCGGGCGGTGTACGCGCTGGTGTCGATGAAGACGTTCGCGTGCTTGTCGGCCACCGCGATCATCTCGGTGGTCCATGGGTAGCCGATGTGCCCGCAGACGATGGTCAGTTCGGGGAAGTCGAGAGCGACCTGGTCGATGTACGGGATGGGCCGGCCGGTCTCGGAGGGGCGCAGCGGTCCGGTGTGCCCGACCTGTGTGCAGAAGGGGACGCCGAGTTCGACGCAGGCGGCGTACAGCGGATAGTAGAGCCGGTCGGTGGGCGGCAGCTGCCACAGCCAGGGCACCAGCCGCAGGGCCACGAAGCCCAGCTCCTCGACGGCCCGCCGCAGCTCCCGTACGGCCGCGACGGGTTTCGTCAGATCGACGCCCGCGACGCCGCGCAGCCGCCCGTCGGACCGGTCGACGAACTCGGCGACCTCGTCGTTGCCGATGAGGGATCCCTGAGGCCCGTACCAGGCCGACGACAGGCCGGTCTCCACGTCGGCCGCCGCCAGCGCGGCGACCGTGACCTCGACCGGCAGGTTCCTTCAGCGGCTCCATGCCCGTCCAGCGGCGCAGCGACTCGAACATCTCGTGGTTGGAGTGGCGCAGTGTGGGGTGCTGCATCCACGCGTCGACGACCGGCATGATCCCGTGCCCTCCCTGAAGCCCCTGCCCTGACTAAGCGATTGCTCACCCTGACCCTAGGGGTGTCCCGGCGCCGCGACTACCCGCCCACGGCGTCGACGAGGGTCGTCAGCTCCGCGGCGATCCGCGCCAGCCCCGGACCCGCCGGGCCGCCCGGCTCGGTCATGTACGTGTCCCGCCGGATCTCCACCATCAGAGCCGTGACCTGCGGCTCCCGCTCGTAGAACCGCAACGGGACATACGCGCCGGAGAACGGGCTGTCGATCCCCACACCCCCCAGGCCGGCGAACGCCTTCTCCGCGAGGGCGACCAGTTCGGGCGGCGTGTGAAACGGGTCGGTGCCCACACAGACCGGCGGCCGCGGCCCGTCGCCGTGCAGTTCGTACGGCAGCCGTGCCGTCGGGTACGAGTGGACGTCGATGATCACGGCTCGCCCGGTGGCGGCCAGCCGGTCCGCCACCGCCTGCGTCATCGCCCGTGCGTACGGGTGGAAGTACCGGTCGATGAGCGGGCGGGGATCGGTGTCGGCGCGGCGGAGCGGCGCGCGGTGCGTGGTCCGGGTGTAGACGGCGCCCATCCCCACGGCCAGCATCTCCTCCCGTTCGTCGGGAAAGCGCTCGGGGTCGACCACCAGCCGGGACATCCGGTTCACGAACCGCCACGGTGTGTGTGCGGCCGCCTCCGCCACGGATTCGGCCAGCTTCGCGGTGTGCGCGTCCGTGATGTGGTCCAACTCGCGCTCCAGCGCGTCGTCGTCGAGCAGAATGCCGTCGCGCAGCGGCGCCGGAATCCGCCGCGAGGAGTGCGGTACGTGCAGGATCACCGGCGAGTGGACCGCGCCGGGGAGAAGCTCGAAGGAATCCAGGGTGTCGTCCATACGAGATTCCTATCCCAGCCCGGCGGGTGCGTGCTCCCAGCCCGTTTCGGGTGCGCCGCATGTCCGGACGCCTGCCCGCGGACCCGGTGTCAGCCCGCACCGCCGTGGCGCGCGTAGTGCTCGATCAGTGCCGCGCGCGTCGTCTCCAGCCGGTGGGCCAGGATGGCGCCGATCGTCCGGGTCAGGGACAGCTCCAGCGTCGGGTCCGCGTCGCACAGGCGCCGCACCTGGCCGGCGTCGAACTCGTAGGCGCGTACGGGGCTGAAGGCCTCGGCGCCGAAATCCCAGGTGTGGGGCGAGAACAACCACGACCAGCCGAGCAGATCACCGGGTCCCAGCGTCGCGACCGAGATGCGTCTGTTCGCGATGACCTGCTGGAACAGCGAGACCGTCCCGGAGCGGACCACCCAGAAACGGTCCGCGACACCCCCTGCCTCGAAGATCCTTCCGTCCGCGGGGAACGACACCTCGCGGGCCACACTCATCAGCCGTTCGCGATGGTCGGGGGAGAGGGCGGGCAGCAGCCGGAGAGCAGTGGGCATCGCGGACCTCCATCGCGCCGCCGCGGGACCGCAAGGGTGGGCGGCACCTGTCGTACCGGTTGTGTCCCGTCACCCTCTATTGGAGCCCGATCCGCGGATTCCGTCGCGTCGTGGGCCCCCCGACTGCGTCCCGCCGCGTGCGCACAGGCCACGTCAGCGTCCCCAGCGCCCGAGAGCCGGCAGGGCCCGTACGTCCGCTGGGGCGCACGGCGCTGGGTGAGGCGCTGGTGGCCGGGCCTTGAGTCATCCGGCGGTGAGCCGTACGGCGGCGGCCGGGGCTTGAGTCATCAGCCGGCAGCCGGGGCTTGTGGGGCTTGCGGGGCCAGGCTCATCGGGCGTCCTTGGACGTCACGGTGAAGTGCGCTCCGTCGGGGTCGCTGAGGACCGCCTCCGTCGAGCCGACCCCCTGCTGATGGGCGGTCCCGCCGTTGGCCCGCGCGGCACGGGCGCAGGCCTCCACGTCGGTGACCGCGAAGTGGATCTGCCAGTGCGGCCTGATGGTGGGATCGGGCGCCGCCTCCACCGCGCCCGAGTGGATCCGGGCCACGATCTCCCCCTGGCTGCGCAGCACGACCTCGTTCTCCTCGTAGCGGACCTCGCAGCAGCCGGCCTCCGAGGACGCCCAGCCGAGGACCTCCCCGTAGAAGATGGCGGCGTCGAAGGCGTCACGGGTGTGCAGCCGTATGAAGGCGGGCGCGGCGCGCCGCCACGTCTCCCAGCCGGCCACCAGCTCGCCCTCCCAGATGCCGAAGACCGCGCCGTCCCGGTCGGCCAGCAGCGCCGCGCGTCCCGGCGGCAGCGAGATCGGCCCGACCGCGGTCGTGCCGCCGCGTTCCTGGCTTCTGGCGACAGTCTCGTCCGCGCTGGACACGGCGAAGTAGGGGGTCCAGGCGACGGCCGTCTTCGCGACGAAGCCCGCCTCGGAGACCCCCGCGACGGGAACTCCGTCGACACGCGCGATCCGGTACTGCTCGCCCATCTTGCTGCCCGAGTCGAACTTCCAGCCCAGTACGGCGTGGTAGAAGGTCTCGGCGGCGCGCAGATCGCGTGTGGCCAGACTGACCCAGCAGGGCGCACCGAACACCGAGTGAGTGGTGACGACCTCATGGAGTTTTCCGTCGCTCTTCATCGCCGTACCGTCCTGACATCACTCGCCGGCAGCGGTCGCGGTCGGGTGCCAGGCCCTGGGCAGGCGCCCTGCGTCAGCCCCGTCGTGCGAGGCCTTCGGACCAGCCCTCGGAGACCTCCCGTGCCGGGAGGCCTCCGACGGCGTCAGTAGCACCTGCGGATCCGCTGTCCCATCAGCTCCAGCATCCCCCGCATCGGCGTCCCGCGCACCACACAGGCTCTAGCGGCGCGGCCGCTCCAGCGTCAGGAGCAGGCCCTCGACGGCCCCGGGACCTATGCGGCCCTTGACGTCGGCGGAGGTGATCGCCTTGAGCTGCCATCCGTCCTCGGCGTGCTTGTTCAGGACCTTCTCCAGCTTGTCGCTGTCCAGCGCGTCGCCGATCAGCGACTCCCGGAAGGTGACGACCTTGTACTCGTACGTGTAGGGGCTGCTCATGGCTGTGAGGCTCTCCTGCGGTTCGTTGGACGGGCGTGGCCTGGCCCACCCAATCACTGATCGGCGCGCCGGCACAGGGGCGGGTCCCCCTGACGCCAGGCCTCGTCGAAGCTTCGGAGATGGTGCGGATGCCCCCGCGCGTGGGGCGCGGGGGCGGATGATGAGGGCCGGACGGCAGCCGGTCGCTCGCGCGTGCGAGGGGGCCGGTCGGGCGGAGGGGAACGATGGGACGCACACAGACCACCGACCACATAGGCGACGCCTCCGGTGGAGACGGGGCGGGCGGCTTCGCCGAACTGCGGACACGGGAGTTCGGTTACCTCGACGAGGGCCGGCACACCTATCTCGACCACACGGGTGCCGGACTCCCTCCGCGCTCGCTGGTCACGGGCAGCGCGGAGCGGATCACCGGCGGGCTGTTCGGCAACCCGCACTCCGAGAGCCCGGCCTCCCGGGCGTCGGGACGCCTGCTCACCGAGGCCCGCCAAGCCGTCCTGCGGCACTTCAACGCCGATCCCGCCGAGTACGCCGTGATCTTCACCCCCAACGCGACGGGCGCCTTACGCCTGGTCGGCGAGGCCTACCCGTTCACGCGTGGCAGCAGGCTGGTGATGTCGCTGGACAACCACAACTCGGTGAACGGTCTGCGCGAGTACGCACGGGCCAGGGGAGCCGCGACGGCGTACGTGCCGGTGAGCGGGCCGGGCCTGCAGATCGAGGAAGAGCGACTGCGGGCGGCGCTGTCGGCACGCGACAAGGGATTCGGGCCGCTGCGCGGGCGGGGCGGCGGACAGGGCCCGGCGGGTGGTCCGGGCGGATTCAGGGGACTGGGCGGGCTCGGGGGACTGGGCGGGCTGCTGCGGGGGCGTCGGGGAGGCCGAGGCCCGGGCGGGCCCGGGGGCGTCGGCGGCGGTCGCTCGCGCGGCCTGCTGGCGTACCCGGCGCAGAGCAACTTCACCGGGGTCCAGCACCCCCTGGAGTGGATCGCCAGGGCCCAGGAGCACGGCTACGACGTACTGCTCGACGCGGCCGCCTTCGTGCCGGCCAACACGCTGGACCTGGCCCGGTTCCACCCGGACTTCACCGTGGTCAGCTGGTACAAGGTCTTCGGCCACCCGACCGGCATCGGCAGTCTGATCGCCCGCCGGGAGGCCCTCGCCAAGCTGCGCCGCCCCTGGTTCTCGGGCGGCACGATCTACGCGGTGAGCGCCCAGGCGCAGTGGCACGTCTTCGCGCAGGACGAGGCGGCCTTCGAGGACGGCACGGTCAACTTCCTGTCCATCCCGGACGTGACCGCCGGGCTGGAGTGGATCGACCGCATCGGCATGGACCGTGTGCACGCCCATGTCACCGCGCTGACCGGCCAACTGCTCGCGGGACTCAGGACGTTGCGCCACAGCGACGGTTCCCCCATGGTCCGGGTCTACGGCCCCGAGGGCGGCGGCGGTGCGGCCCGCGGCGGCACGGTCGCGCTGAACCTGCTCGGAGCGGACGGCCGGATCGTCGACGAACGGATCGTCACCCGCGACAGCGCCGCGCGCGGCATCTCCCTGCGTACCGGCTGCTTCTGCAACCCGGGCGCCGGAGAGGCGGCGTTCGCGCTGCCCCTGCGCCGGCTGCGATCGGCCGCGCGCAAGCAACTCGGCTCCCTGGAGGAGTACTTGGAGCTGCTCCAGCTGCCCTCGGCGGGCGCCGTACGCGTCTCGGTGGGCCTGCCGTCGCAGCCCAGGGACGTGGAGACATTCCTGACCTTCGTCGCCGAGACCTACCGGGACCGGGTGCCGGGGACGACGGGACTGGCGGCCCGGGCGGGGTGCTGAGAGAGGACCCCAACGGTGTCCCCTTGCCGGAGGCCTTGGCGGTCGGGGTACCTGGAGCGAGGATTCTTGGTCGACCGGGACCGCCGGAGGGCCCGAGGCACCGGGGCAATCTGTGTCCGTCCCGGCCGCTGGGAGCGTCCGTGTCCGTCCCGGCCGCTGGAGTCGTCCGTGTCCGTCCCGGCCGCTGGGGCCCTCGTCCCTGTCCCGGGCGCTGGGGAGGCTTTGGCGCCACCCCCGGCCGCCGGGCGAGCCTCCAGTGCCCGTCCGTCTCGGCCGGGATCCTTCAGCGTCCGTCCCGCCCGGGATCCTTCAGCGCCCGTCCCGCCCCGGATCCTTCAGCGTCCGTCCCTCTCCCGTGCCGCCCCCTGCCGGCACTTGCGCACCAGGACCGTCCACGTCACCGCCATGAACAGGAGTGCGAAGCCCGCGAGGATCAGCCAGCCGCGGGCCGCCGGATGCCCGAACGAGTCTCCGTACGACGCGAGCAGCGGCGGTCCCAACGGTGAGCCGCCCGCGCGCCACAGGGACTCCAGGCCGACCCCGCTGCCGAGCGCCTCGAAGGCCCAGCGATTGGTCATCGCCCAGCTGATGCCCTCCCCGGCACCCGTCATCCGGGGCACCGGCACGAAAGCCCCCGAGAACAACACCTGGGGAAAGCAGAGCAGCGGCAGCATGAGTGTCACCTGCCCCGGCTCCGACACCGCCGCCGACGCGAGCAGCCCCAGGGCCAGGGCGGCTGCCGAGGCCAGCACGCTCGATATGAACAACGACCCATAGGTGCCCCACCCCGCCGAGGGCAGCCGGTCCAGTGCCCGCAGCACGACGAGCAGCAGCGCGTCCGCCAGCGCGAGCACCGGAAGCGTGGTGGTGAGCTTCGAGGCGATGTAGGGGCCGATCCGCAGCCCGGCCAGCCATTCGCGGCGCAGCACGGGCAGTTCGGTACAGATCTGGAGCAGCCCGTACGTCAGCCCGAAGAAGAACGCGCCGAACGCGATCCAGAACATGATCATCGCGCTGGATCCCGGGTCCGGCGCCGCCGGATCGAACGCACCGGAGCGGAACAGCACCGCGAACATCGCCACGATCATCACCGGCGACCCCGCCAGGACGGCGACCGAGAGCCGGTTGTGCAGGAGCAGAGCCGTACCGCGGCGGGTCAGCAGCCCCCACTGGCGTACGGCACCCACACGCGCCGCCCGAGGGGACGGCGACGTGGACTCAGGCGGGTGGACCTCTTCGGGAGCGGCGCGTTCGGCCCTTACGCCGTCGGCCACCGCCGCGTACACCTCCTCGACCGTGCCGACCCCGAACGCACCGCACAGCGCGTCCGGTTCACCGGCGAACGCGATCTCGCCGCCGGGGGAGAGGAACACGACCTGATCGCAGCGGAGCAGATCGGCGAGCACGTGCGTGGTGAGCACGACGGTGGTGCCGTCCTCGGCCAGCGCGCGCAGCGTCCGCAGCAGCGCCGCCCCGGTGACCGGGTCCAGGCCGGAGGTCGGCTCGTCGAGGAAGAGCACCCGCGGCCGGGTCAGCAACTCGACGGCGATGGAGGCCCGTTTGCGCTCTCCGCCGCTCAGCGCGCGCACGGGCGTCCCCGCCCGGTGCGACAGACCAAGGGTGTCCAGGACCCGGTCCACGTTCGCGGTGACCGTCTCGGCCGGCGTCCCCGGGGGCAGCCGCAGACCGGCCGCGTACACCAGCGTCCGGCGCAGCGGAAGCTCACGGTGGATGATGTCCTCCTGCGGCACGAACCCGAACTCCGGTCCGGGCGGCCCGGGTCGGACCCCGGCGTGCAGCACCGCGCCCTCGGCCGGCGCGCGCAGTCCCGCCAGTGTCTGCAACAGAATCGTCTTGCCCGCCCCACTGCTTCCGGCGATCACCGTGAGCCGACCGGGATCGACGTCGAACGACACGTCGTGCAGCACGCGCCCCGCCCCGCGCACCCGCTGACTCAGCCGACGCGCCTGTACGCGCAGGCCGTTGACCGGCGTGCCGGGGCTTCGACCGGTGGTGGAGGGACTCGGGTGCATGGGTGTCGACATGGGGGCAGCATGCCAGCCGACGGCCGGGGCGACCCGCCGCACGGCGGATGCGATCTGTGAGGAACCGGGCGTCCGGGCCTTCGTGTCAGCGACGGGCAGGGATCGCGCGCGTCGTAGCGTTGTGCGCGTAAGGCGGGAGCTTGTGACGGCGGACCCATGGTGACGCGATGTGTTGGAGTGCGACGGCCGATCTGGCAGCCGGTGCCGGGATCGCCGCTGTCGGCGTGGCCTCCGTGGCCCAGGTGCGCGGGAAGCGGGATCTCCGGTATCTCCC
The DNA here is from genome assembly GCF_042881985.1 of Streptomyces sp. NPDC058246. Taxonomy (NCBI): domain Bacteria; kingdom Bacillati; phylum Actinomycetota; class Actinomycetes; order Kitasatosporales; family Streptomycetaceae; genus Streptomyces; species Streptomyces sp. NPDC058246. The sequence continues at coordinate 116,562 of NZ_JBHVWZ010000004.1, forward strand.
GCTGGCCGCGCTGCCGTTGCTGCTGGGAGCCCATCAGATCGTCGAGTCCGTGGTGTGGGACTCCGACGGAGGCAGCGGGCCGGCCACCGTCGCCTGGGCCGTGATAGCCCTGCCCCTGCTGGCGGTGTGGGTGCCGGTGGGGGTGGTGTGCGCGGCGCCGCGGCCCGCCCGGGGCCGGTTGGCGCTGCCGCTCGTGTCCGGCCTCGCGACCGCCGCGGCCCTCGCGTACGCTCTCGCCGCCCGTCCCGTCACGGCCGAGATCCGCGGCCACACCATGGGCTATGTCGTCGACCTGTCCCACGCCGACCTGCTCATCGCGGGCTATCTCCTGGCCACCGTGGGCGCGCTGCTGCTCTCCGGCGATCGGGGCCTGGTGCTGCTCGGTGTCCTGGTCGCCGTGGGCGCGGTGATCTGCTGGGCGCTGTGGGAGCTGGAGTTCGTCTCGACGTGGTGTGCGTTCGCGGCGGTGGGCTCGGTCGCCCTGCTCGGCTGGGTGCGCGCCCGGGCCGGACGCACACCGGTCGCCTGACCTGACGAGTTCCTCACATGTGTCGGCCAGGGTCGACGCATGATCAATCCCGTACAGCGTGTTCCCGTCGCGGTGTTGACCGCTTCGTTCCTGCTGGTCGGCTGCGGCGGCGGCGCGGCGCAGACGATGGGCCAGGGAGCCGGTGGCCCCTTGACGCAGGAGACCGTGACACACCCCGCCCCCACCGGTTCCCTGGAGGTGGCTCCGCAGCAACTGCCCGGACTCGGGCCCAAGACCTGGGCCGTCGTCCCGGCGAAGACCCGCCAGGCCGTCGTGGTGACCGGCCGCGGCAGGAACTCCCCGATATCCACGGTGGTGTTGTACGAGCGTACGGAGGCGGGTTGGCGGGCAGGTGCGCGGTGGCCCGCGCACAACGCCCTGAAGGGCTGGACCGACCGTCACCGCGCCGGTGACCTCCGTTCGCCCGTCGGCGTCTACACCCTCACGGATGCCGGCGGGCTGATGCCCGACCCCGGTACCCGGCTCCCGTACGACCGCTCGGGCGCCTTCAGCGCGCCGGGCACGGGCTTCGAGGGCGAGCCCCTGACCGGCTCCTTCGACTACGTCATCGCCATCGACTACAACCGTGAGCCCGGCACCAGCCCGCTGGACTGGACCCGCCCCCTGGGCGCGGCCCGGGGCGGCGGCATCTGGCTGCACGTCGACCACGGGGGCCCCACGCACGGCTGCGTCAGCCTCCGGAAGGACCACATGAGGGAGCTGCTGCGCGCCCTGGATCCCGGCCGGGAACCCGTCGTGGTGATGGGCGACGCCGCCTCGCTCAGACGCTGAACCACCCTCACGGGCACGACGGCAGGGCGCCCATCGGGCCCGCGCGCGAGCATCGCAGGCGGATGTGAGGAAGGTGTCAGGGTGTGGCAAGCCCCTCTCGCCCGTACTGTCGCCGGTGTTCTGCGCCTAGCATCGGCCGCGTGTGCGCATATGTGCTGGTCGCGGAGGACGACGAGAAGCAGGCGGAGCTGATACGTCGCTCACTGCTGCGGGAAGGACACACGGCCACCGTGGTCCACGACGGCGGGGCGGCGCTCGACGAGGCTCGGCGCCGCCGGCCGGACCTCGTCGTCCTGGACCTGATGCTCCCGGTGGTCGACGGCTTCGGGGTGTGCCGGGTGCTGCGGCAGAGCGACGACATTCCCGTCCTCATGCTGACCGCCCGCTCCACGGAGGACGACGTCCTGCTCGGCCTGGAGCTCGGCGCGGACGACTACATGACCAAGCCGTACAGTCCGCGCGAGCTGATGGCCCGCGTCCGCACCGTGCTGCGGCGCAGCGGACGCGCCGCCATGGAACGGCGTGCCGATCCGGTCGTACGGGCCGCCGGAATCGCGGTGGATCCGGTGCGGCACGAGGTGGTCTGCGACGGCTCGCCCGTGGAGTGCACGCCGGCCGAGTACGAGATCCTGCTGGCGATGGCCGCCGAGCCCGAGCGGGTGTTTTCCCGGCAGCAGTTGCTGCACCGCACCCGGGGCATCGACCGGGCCTCGACCGAGCGGGCCATCGACGTGCACATCATGAACCTGCGCAGGAAGATCGAGGCGGACCCGCGCAGACCGGTCCGCCTGCGCACGGTCTTCGGCGTGGGATACAAGCTCAAGGGTGACCGGGCGTGAGCCGCGGCATACCGCTGCGCAAGAGCCTCCTGGTGCGCATGCTGATCACCTCCGTGCTCATCGCCGTCTGTTCCGTGGCGGCGACGGCGTGGCTCGCCGTGCAGACCACCACCAGGGCCCTCCAGGAGGAACAGGGCCAGGTGCTCGCCGACGACATGGACATCCTCCGGCAGCTCAGCGGTTACGCGGCCACCCACCCCGACTGGTCGGGCGTCGAGAAGACCGTACGGGCGCTGTCGGACAGGACCGGCCGGCGGATCGCCCTGACGACCTCGGACCGAACCGCGATCGCGGACTCGGCGGCCGGCAGGACCAGGACCGCCCTGCCACCTCGTGCCGCCGCGACGGTCGACCCCCTGCGCACCGACACCTTCACGGAACCCGGAGCACAGCTCAGCGGCATCGATCCCCGTGCCGTGGGTCCCTACCGGCTGACAGCCACCGAGCGGCTCCGCGTGGCCAAGCTCGCCGTCGTGCGCCGGGCGTGCTTCGCGCGGTACGGGATCGACACCACCATCGCGCGTACGCCCAGCGGCCGTTCCGTCCTCACCACCGCGGACGGACGCGAGGAGTCCGCGTCCGGCTATGCGCCGACGGAGTGCGCGGACGGGAAGCTCTACAGCCCCACCCCGACGGAGGAGAAGGCACTGGCCGCTCTGACGAAGGGTGCGCAAGCCTGTCTGAACCGTCATGACGTGCCTCAGGCCACGACCAAGGCCGTCACCGTCGACCTCACGTCCACAACCCTGCGGCCCGGGTTCCTGGCGGGCAAGACCCGCAGCGATCAGCGCGACGCGGTGACCGCGACGACGAACGCGTGCCTCGACAGCGCACGCCGCGAGCAGCTCGCACCCTATGTCGCCCCGGCCGCCGAACTGTTCCTGGGTACGGGGGACAGCGCCGTCCCGCGCTTCGACATGTCCACGGCCAACAAGGCCAAGGTGGTGGGCGTCGCGGGACTCGTCCTCGCGCTCACCGTGGCCGTGACCGCGCTCGTCGCCAGCAGACTCGTACGCCCCCTGCGCGCACTGACGCAGGCCGCCCAGCAGCCGCCGGAGCAGCATGTGCGGGTGCCCGTCACCACGCAGGACGAGACCGGCATCCTGGCCGTGGCGTTCAACGAGCTGACCGAGCGCCGCGAACGCATGGAGGCCCAGCGCAAGGCGATGGTCAGCGACATCGCGCATGAACTGCGCACCCCGCTCACCAACATCCGCGGTTGGCTGGAGGTGACCCGCGACGGCATCGTCGACCCCGACCCGGAGCTGCTCGCCTCCCTGCACGAGGAGGCGGTGGTCCTCCAGCGCGTCATCGACGACCTCCAGGACCTCGCCGCCGCCGACGCGGGCGCCCTCGGACTGCACCGTGAGGAGATCCGCGCCGACGAACTCCTCGAACAGGTCGCCGCGGCCCACCGCGTCGGCGCGGAGACGGCGGGCATCAGCCTGCTCACGACGGTGGACGGCACGCCGTGGTTCGACGCGGACCCGGTGCGGATGCGGCAGGCGCTCGGCAACCTGGTGTCCAACGCGGTGCGCCACACCCCCGCCGGCGGCAGCATCGTCCTGGCCGCGCGCGGCCACGACGGTCAGGTCGTCCTCGAAGTCGCCGACACCGGCACCGGCATCGCGCCCGAGGACCTCCCCAGCGTCTTCGACCGGTTCTGGCGGGCCGAGAAGTCCCGCAGCCGGCGCACCGGAGGCAGCGGCCTGGGCCTGCCCATCGTCCGCCAGCTCGTCGCCGCCCACGGCGGTACCGTCACGGTGACCAGCGAACCCGGCGCCGGCTCGGTCTTCACCCTGCGGCTACCCTGCACGACGGAGCCCGCCGCCGCTGCCGCGCCCGCCGCCGAGGCCGACTGACCCGGGACCGGCGTCTATTCCCGCCGACCGTGGTGGCTTCGGTACCAGGACCGGTGGTCCTCCTCACGGGAGGGATCTGGTTGCCCCGACGTCCTCGGCGCAAGGTGGAGGCATGAACATCACCACCACTCAGCCGGACGTCAGGAGCCGTGTGACGCCTCTGAGGTCCCTCCTGGGAGGCACCTACGTCCCGCGCCGCGCCGGCTCCCGTGCCTTTCACCTTCACCGGAACACGTTGTCCGGGTCCTCCCAGACCGAGGGCTCACCGGACGCGTACCCCCGCGGAACCCGTGACGACGACTGATACATCGCCTCGATCTCGGCGGCGAACCGCCGGGCGATGGCGTCCCGGCGCAACTTCATCGAGGGTGTCAGCAGTCCGTTGGCCAGGTCGAAGGGTTCCGGGAGGACGCGGAACACCCGAATGGATTCGGAGCGGGACACGGTGCTGTTGGCCGCGGCGACCGCGCGTCTGACCTCCTCCCGCAGTTCGTTCTCCTCGCGCGCGTCCCGGGCCGGCGTGTCACCCCTGGCCCGGGACCGGCGCCAGTGCGCGACGAATTCGGGGTCCAGCGTGATGAGGGCGCCCACACAGGGCCGGTTGTCGCCCACCACCACGGCCTGATCGATGAGCGGATGGACCCGCAGCAGCTCCTCGAGCGCCGCCGGCGCCACGCTCTTGCCGCCGCTCGTGATGATGATGTCCTTCTTGCGCCCGGTGATGGTCAGATAGCCCTCGGAGTCCAGACGCCCGATGTCCCCGGTGGCCAGCCAACCGTTCAGGAACGAGGCCTCGGTGGCCCGGGCGTCGTTGATGTATCCCTGGAACACCGAGGGCCCCCAGACGAAGATCTCCCCGTCGTCGGCCACGTGAATGTCGGTGCCCGGCAGGGGGCGTCCGACGGTGCCGAGCTTCTCGCGCCCCACCGGCTGGGCCGTAATGCCTCCGGCGGTCTCCGTGAGCCCGTACCCGTCGTGGACGAGGATCCCGATTCCCGCGTAGAAGAGGGCGAGTTCACGATTGAGAGGCGAGCCGCCCGACACCGCGCCGCACACCCGCCCGCCCAGCGCGGCGCGCAGCCTCCTGTAGACCGTCCTCTCGTAGAGGGAATGCTGCAGGCGCAGGTCGAAGCCGGGGCCGGGGCCCGTGCCCAGCCGTTGACGCTCCTCGGCCAGGGCGAAATCCTGCGCGGTGCGGACGGCCCGCTCGAACAGCGCGCTGCGGCCCGCCCGCTGAGCCGACCGCAGGAAGTTCTTGTAGATCTTCTCGAAGACGAAGGGAACCGCGTACAGATAGGTCGGACGGAAGGACAGCATCGCATCGGAGAGCGCCTCCTCCCGCAGATCGGGTTCGTGCCCCATCAGGAAGCCGCCCCGCAGACAGAGCCCCTGGATCATCAGGCCGTACACGTGGGAGAAGGGCAGGAAGGCGAGGATGGCGGGCTGTTCTCCGGGAGGCGCCGCCGTGTGTCTCCAGCCTTCGAGCAGCGTGTCGCAGGGGCTCGCCAGGTTGCGATGCGTCAGGGCGCAGCCCCTGGGGGGTCCCGTGGTGCCCGACGTGTAGGCGATGACCGCCGTCGAGTCGGGCAGCACGATCCGGCGCAGTGAGTCGACCGTCGTCGCCGGGATCGCCCGGCCCCGCTGCACCAACTGTGCCAGCGCGCCGGTGTCCAACTGCCAGACGTGGCGCAGGAACGGGAGCGACGCGCACGCCGAGCCCACCGTCATGACACCCTGCTCGTCCTCGACCACCACAGCGACGCAGTGTGCGTCCTTGAGGATCCACGCGACCTGGTCGTGCGAGGACGTCGGGTAGATCGGGACGATTTCGGAGCCCACCGACCACAGCGCGTAGTTGAGCACGGTCCACTCGTAGCGCGTGCGCGCCATGATGGCCACGCGGTCGCCCGGGCGTATGCCCGAGGCGACGAGTCCCCGCGCCAGGTCGACCACCTCACCCCACAGTTCCCCGGCGGTCACCGGTGTCCAGGCCGCGAAGGCATCGGGGCGGCGCGCCAGTTGGGGGTGGTCGGGGGTGCGGTGTGCCGTTTCGAAGAGACTGTCGGCGAGGCCCCCCTGCATCTGTGCTGGAGCCGGTGGAGGAAGTTCGGACTGGTGCATGCGCCGCTCCGGAATTCTCCTCAACGTGGCCTCACCCAGAGCCGCCGGTGTCGAGGATTCCCGAATCTAGCCCACAGCGGGGACGGCCGTGAGCGATTCGGCTAGCGGCTCCCTCGCCGCCGGATCTCCGGCCCGTGGACGGTCCGTCCCGCCCGCCTTCGTCAGCTCCCCGACGGCCGCTCCCGGGTGCCGTCTCCCCGGGTTCTCCCTCCCGTCGGGGCCGGCGTCCGGCCGGCAGCATCGCGGCGAGGCCGCCCGGCCCGCCGCGCGAGCCGTGGACAGTCGTCCGGGAGCAGCGCGGGTCGAACCCGGCGTGGGGCGCCGGTCGTCCCCGTGCACGGGGGCCCAGCGGTCACGCCGCGCAGCCGACGCCGGATCAACCCTTTACGAAAGATCACCGGTTCACCCTTTCGGTGGAAGGTCGCGGGCTGCCAGACTCCGGAGGATGCCCGACTTCGACATGCTCGTCATCGGATCCGGCCCGGGCGGCCAGAAGGCCGCCATCGCCGCGGCCAAGCTCGGCCGTCGGGTCGCCGTCATCGACCGCCCCGACATGGTCGGGGGGGTCTCCATCCACACCGGGACCATCCCCTCCAAGACGCTGCGGGAGGCGGTCCTCTATCTCACCGGCCTCTCCCAGCGCGATCTGTACGGCCAGAGCTACCGGCTGAAGGAGGACATCACCGTCGCCGATCTGACCGCGCGTACCGAGCACGTGGTCAGCCGCGAAGTCGATGTCATCCGCAGTCAGCTGTCCCGCAACCACGTCTCCCTCTTCGCGGGCACCGGCCGCTTCGTGGACGACCACACCATCGCCCTGCAGGAAGTGAACGGTGACGAACGGCAGTTGATCGCCGATCACATCGTCATCGCCACCGGTACCCGTCCGGCCAGGCCCGCGAGCGTCGAGTTCGACGGGCGGACGATCATGGACTCGGACAACGTCCTGAACCTGGAGCAGGTGCCGCGCTCCATGGTCATCGTCGGGGCCGGTGTGATCGGCATGGAGTACGCCTCCATGTTCGCCGCGCTCGGCAGCAAGATCACGGTGGTCGAGAAGCGGCCGGGGATGCTCGACTTCTGCGATGTCGAGGTGATCGAGTCGCTGAAGTACCACCTGCGGGACCTGGCCGTCACCTTCCGGTTCGGCGAGACCGTCGCCGCGGTCGAACGTCATCCCCGAGGCACCCTGACGGTCCTGGAGAGCGGCAAGAAGATCCCCGCGGACGCGGTGATGTACTCGGCGGGACGGCAGGGGCTCACCGACGAACTCGACCTGGACAAGGCCGGCCTGTCCGCCGACCGGCGGGGCCGGATCACGGTGGACGAGCACTACCGCACCGAGGTGCCGCACATCTACGCCGTCGGTGATGTCATAGGCTTCCCTGCGCTCGCCGCCACCTCGATGGAACAGGGCCGCACGGCGGCGTACCACGCCTGTGGCGAGCCGGTGAACCGGATGCACGACCTCCAGCCGATCGGCATTTACACCATCCCGGAAATCAGTTTCATCGGGCGGACCGAGGATCAGCTCACCGAAGACTGCGTACCGTTCGAGGTCGGCATCTCGCGCTACCGCGAACTGGCCCGGGGCCAGATCATCGGCGACTCGCACGGCATGCTCAAGCTGCTGGTCTCCCCCGACGACCGGAAACTGCTCGGGGTCCACTGCTTCGGTACCGGCGCCACCGAACTCATCCACATCGGCCAGTCCGTGATGGGCTGCGGCGGCACGGTCGACTACCTGGTCGACGCGGTGTTCAACTACCCGACCCTCGCCGAGTCCTACAAGGTCGCCGCCCTGGACGCGACCAACAAGATCCGGCAGATAGACCGCCTCAAGGACTGACGGGCCCCGACTCCCCGGCTCGGGGCCCCAGCCGAACCGCCGTTGTACGTCCGTGCGCGCGGTCGGCTGCCGATGAGCAATTGCATAATCGATTTAAATAAATCGGTGATACATTCGGGGTATGGCATCACGGAGTCAGCAGGGCCTCGACGCAGCGGAACTCGCCGCTGTGCTGGGAGATTTCACCCGCAGGTCCATCCGCCTGCCGGCCACCGAGAAGCACAGCTTCACCACGCTGTCGGTCCTGCACACGCTGGCCCACAAGGGGCCGATGCGGATGACCATGCTGAAGGCGAGTGAACAGGTCACCCAGCCCGCCATCACCCAACTCGTCAGCCGACTGGAACGCGAGGGCCTGGTGGAGCGGCGTCCGGACCCCGAAGACGGCCGCGCGGTGCTCGTAGGCGTCACCCCCGCCGGTGCCCAGATCGTCCGGACCCGGCACGAAGACCGCATCCGGCAGTTCTCGCAGCTGCTCGAAGCCCTGACTCCCGAGGAACGCCGCGACATCGGCGCCGCCCTGCCCGCGCTGGCACGGATGGCCGCGCTGATGGACACCGAGCGCTGATCGCCGGCGCGGCCACTTCTCCCGACGCGGAAGGACATTCCATGGCAGCCACTGCACGCTTCCCGCTGGAACCCGCCCCCATCCATGTCCCCGACGCCGTCCTCGACGACCTCAAGGCGCGGCTGCGGCTCACGAGATGGTCCGACGACGCGGGCAACGACGACGGGTCCTACGGCGTCAGCCGCGGCCACCTCCAGGAACTCGCCGACCACTGGCTCCATCACTACGACTGGCGCACAGCGGAAGCCGCGATCAACGCCTACGAGCACTACAAGGTCAGCGTCCAGGGCGTTCCGGTCCACTTCATGCGCAGACCCGGCGTCGGCCCCGACCCCACGCCGCTCATCCTCACCCACGGCTGGCCCTGGACCTTCTGGCACTGGTCCAAGGTCGTGGACCCGCTCGCCGACCCGGCCGCCTTCGGTGGCGACCCGGACGACGCGTTCGACGTCATCGTTCCCTCGCTGCCCGGTTTCGGCTTCTCCACCCCGCTGCCGGACCACCCCGGCATGAACTTCTGGAAGGTCGCCGACCTCTGGCACACCCTGATGACCGGCACGCTCGGCCATCAGAAGTACGCCGCCGCCGGATGCGACGTCGGTGCCCTAGTCACCGGCCAGCTCGGTCACAAGTACGCCGACGAACTGCACGGCATCCACATCGGCTCCGGCCTGAAGCTCGACTTCTTCAACGGCGACCGGGCCTGGGACCTCAGTGGCGGCCAACCGATCCCCGAGGGCCTGCCCGAGCCCGTACGCCGCCAACTGGTCGCCTTCGAACGGCGCTTCGCCGTCCACCTCGCCGCCCATGTCCTCGCGCCCAGCACGCTCGCGCACGGGCTCTCCGACTCACCGGTCGGACTGCTCGCATGGATCCTGGAACGCTGGGCGAACTGGAGCGACAACCACGGCGACGTGCGACACGTTTTCTCCAAGGACGACCTGCTCACCCACGCCACGATCTTCTGGGTGAACAACGCCATCGGAACCTCGATGCGCTATTACGCCAACGCCAACCGTTACCCCTGGGCCCCCTCCCACGATCGCCGGCCGGTCGTCGAGGCCCCCACCGGCATCACCTTCGTCGGTTACGAGAACCCGCCCGGCGTCACCACCGGCGAGCAGCGCATCCAGAACTGGCTCGCCGGCGACCGCGCCGACTGGTACCACCACGTCAACCTGACCGCCCACGACCACGGCGGCCACTTCATCCCCTGGGAAGTCCCCGATGCCTGGGTCGACGATCTGCGCCGCACCTTCCGTGGCCGACGTCGCACCACGGCCCGGCCGCACGGGCCGCACGGATACGAAGGACGGGCGGAAAGCGAATGACCGACATCCCCACCGGCCGGTGCTGGGAACTGCTGCCGGCCGGCATCCGCGACCAGGTCGACGGATACGTCCTCCAGGACGCCCGCCTTCAGGCGATCCGCATCGCCTTCGAGGCCGGCCGCGCCCGCGGTCTGGGCCTCCATGACGCCCAACTCCTCGTCCACGACCGGTACCTCCACCACGGCGACCGGGTCGCCCGCACCCCCGAAAGCCCGCTCGACCTGGAGTCCCTGTCCGCCCGTGCCACCGGCGCCGCCGGCCGCGTCGTGGCGATCGAGGCCGTCTGGGACGGCGACACCGTCCACGACTGGTTCGTGAACCTGCTGGCCGTCACCGCCGACCCCGCGGGCGAGCAACCGCTGGCCACCATCTACCGGAGCACGGCCGCGCGGCACTTCGGTGACGAGGACCCCGGCCCGCGCCACCCGGCGGCGGCCGCGGCGGACAGGGCCGGCAGAGCCCTGGCCGCCCATCTCGCGGTGCCCTTCCACTTCGCGAGCCCGGACACTCCGGACGACGAGGCGCCCCGCCTGCGGCCTTGAGCGACGAGACGCATCGACTGCGCGCCGCCTGCTTTCAGGCCGCCGGCCGCCAGCCCAGTGCCGGGCCGAGGTGGGTGGCGATGTCGGTGAGGATCTGGACGTAGTCGTCGTGGTCGAAGGTGAAGGGCAGCGCGAAGGCGACCTCGTCGATTTCCCGGAACGCGGCGTGGGCGTGGAGCCGCTCGGCGATCTGCTCCGAGGTGCCGACGAGATCGGGCGCGAACATCAAGCGCGCCGGCCCCTGCGGAGCGGCGGTGCGCGGCAGCCGCTTGCGCGCGTACTCCTCGTACTTCGCGCGCTGCTCCGGCGAGGCACTGTCCGTGGGGATCACGACGAGTCCCTGGGAGACGCGGGCACGCTCGCCGTCGGGATGATGGGCGCGAAAGGCCCGTACGTGTGAGAGCTGGACCTCGGCGAAGTCCTCGGACTCCTCCGCCTTCACGACGCTGCTGGTCAAGAGGTTCATTCCGTGCTCACCGGCCCAGCGCGCGGACCGCAGGCTGCCGCCGCCGTACCACATACGGCGGCCCAGACCCGCGGAGTGGGGCTGGACGCGGTCGGAGAACACCTCGAAGCCCTCGATCCCGCTGAAGTCGGTTGCCGGTTTGCCGCGCACGAAGTCCAGCAGCCGTTCCACGCGCTCGTAGCCGAAGTTCTCGGCGTCGGCCGTCTCCGGATAAAGGGCGTGCTTGACCTGCTCGTAGTGCATCGGCGGACCGACGCTCACGCCCGGATTGAGGCGGCCTCCGGACAGGAGGTCGACGGTGGCCAGGTCCTCGGCCAGCCGCAGCGGGTTCTCCCAGCCGACCGGGATGACCGCGGTACCCAGTTCGATACGGCGGGTGCGCTGAGAGGCCGCGGCCAGCACGGCGACGGGGGAGGAGATGCCGTACTGCAGATGACGGTGGCGCACCCAAGCGCTGTCGAAGCCGAGCCGCTCACCCAGTTCGATGATCCCGAGTGTCGACTCGTGGCCGCGGCCGGGATCGTCCTGGTCGAACAGCCCGATGGTCAAGAACCCCAGCTTCCGCAAGGGGGTCGAGGGCAGTGGCACAGCGCTCCTCCATCATCCGCGGCACGCTCTGACTGACGCCGACGCTGCCCCCATTCTCGCAGGCGCGCCTGCGCGAACTCGGCTGGGACGCGGTGGAGCCCGAGACGGGCATCGTCATGGTGCAGGTACCCGATGTGGCCAAGGCGGTCGAGGACTTCGGGCGCGTGGGAGTCCGCGCGCTGTCACTGGGCGGTCGGCTGCGCCTGATCACCCACCGGGACGTCTCGCGGGCCGACGTACTGCGCGCCGTCGACCGCGTGGCAGGCATCGTGCCGAGCCGCTGAGCCCCGCGGTGGGTGCGTGCCGTCACAGATTTCATGCTGGGGATCCGCGCGTCCTTCGCCGCGTGCCGGGCGACCACGCGCTCCGGGCCGGGAAGGACGCCCTCGCCGTTCCCTCTCCGGACGGCGGGCGACCTGGACATCGCCTCCGCGCCGGCACCGCACACCCCCTATGCATCGCGTCCGCGCCGGCACCCCATACCGGGGGACAGCGCCCCGACCGTCGCTCCGGCTGGCTCCGGCTCAGAACTCGGTTTCGCCCGCCGGGTGTTGGGGCGACGAGGTGAGGCGGGTGTGAAGGGAGCGGGCGATGTCGTCCATCAGGCCGGCCGCCACCCGTTCCGGCGCAGGCCGCCCGAGCAGGGCGAACATGCCCGGTCCGCGCAGCTCCTGCGACAGGTCCGCCCTGCGCGGCATCACGTGGAAGTGCACGTGCGAGAAGCCCTCGCGCTCGGCGAACTGCGCGACGTACGTCTTGACGCAGCCCGTCACCTCATGGAGTGCCCGGGACAACCGCACCTGCCAGGTTCCCAGTGTCGCCGCCTCCGCGTCGGTGAGCTCATGGACCGCCGTGACATGGCGGCGGGGGAGCAGGACCAGCCAGCCGGGGAGTGCGGTGTCGAAGGCGTGGGCGACCCGCCAGTGCTCGTCGACGACGATGCGCTCGCTGAGCGGCAGCGCGTCCAGTCGGGCCTCCTGGCCGCAGATGTGGCAGTCGGGTGTCGTCATCGCCTCGTCATCGCCGGATCGTCGGTCCGTGCGGCCGTTGCTCACCAGGGCGACGGGGGCTGTCGATCCAGTCACGGATGGCCCGGGCGGTCGTCGGAGCGTGTTCCTCGTGCACGCTCAGATGGCTGCCGGGGACGTCCACCGTGTCGTGCCGGCCCGGCCAGCCGGACCGCCACCGCTCCGGCATGTCCGGCAACGGTCGCGTGGCGCGTACGAGGAGAGTGGGGACCTCGGTGGCAGCCGGCTGCCAGCCGCGGAACATCCGGGTGTACGCGCCCAGCGACAGCAGCGTCAAGTCGTCCACCTCGGTGTCGAATCGCTCGCCCAACGCCACCGGAATCCGCGCGGGCAGCGCCAGCAGCCATGGCTCGGCCTCCCGGTCCGGGGTGATGTGGTACGAGTCCAGCAGGACCAGCCCCGCCGGAGGAGTTCCGCCGGCCGCCAGCCGCGTGGTCACCGCGTGCGCGGCCGAACCGCCCATGGAGTGGCCCACGACGACGTACGGACGGTCGCCGAGGTGCCGCCGTACGGTCATGGCGTGCAGTTCGGCCAGCGTCGCCAAGTCCCGTGCCACGGCTGCCCCGTGGTCGACGCCCGGGTGCCGCAGCTCGAACACGTCCCGCTCGCCCTCGAAGCAGCGGGCGAGCCCCGCGTGCCATGGCCGGCCGAGGTTCGTGGCGAACCCCGGCACGCACACGAGCGCCGGGTCACCCGGGCCGGTGGCCAGCAGGAGCGGTGACAAGGCGTGCCGGGCCCCGTCGTCCTGCCCGAAGGACGGCGCGCCGACGGAAGCGGTCACCAGCATGTGCATCGCCGCGACCACGTCGCCCGTCGCGCAGACCCGCCGGTAGAGGGCCGGCAGGGACTGCCCGACATGCGGGCCGCGCCTACCCCGCCGGTCCGGCGACGTGACCGGCGGCCCGACTGCCGCAGTCGCGGGCGAGGGAGCGGACGGGACCGCCGCGGATGGCATCGGCCCGGCGGTCGCCGCCGGACCGGGGAGCATGGTCTCCGCACCGGCGGCCCCGGCGATGACAGGGGCGGCTGAATGCGCGGACTGTGCCGAACCCGTGGGGACGCTCGCCTCGGCGCGCCGGGGGGTACGATCCCGGCCGCCCGCGTGGGGGGCCGCGGTGGTGCTGTGGGGCAGGGTCCCGCTCAACTCCCCGTACAGGTGATCCGCGAGCTGTTCCACGCTCGGCCAGTCATAGGCGACGGTGGCCGCCAGCGGCAGCCCCGTCAGCAGGCTCAGCCGGTTGCGCAGCTGCACGCTCATCAGTGAGTCGAGACCCAGCTCGGGGAAGCGCCGGTCGATGGCGCTCGCGTCCGTGTGCCCGAGCACCGCGGCGACCTCGGCACGGACCAACTCCAGCAGGGCGGCCGACCGGCCGGGCTCGGGGAGCGCGGACAACCGTTTGCGCCAGGATCCGGCCGTGCCGTCCCGCTCGTCGTCGACGGCCACCGCCCCCGGCGAGGCCGTCGGACGAGCCGGACGCAACAGCCCGCGCAGCGGCGGCGGAACCGGTGAGCCGGCGGCCAGTGCCCCCGGCGAGCGGTCGAGAGGCAGCGGCGCGAGGAACGGCTCGCCGCTGGCCGACGCGGCATCGAACAGCGCCAGTGCCTGCTCAGGGGAGACCGCGCGCACCGCGCCCCCGTGCACCCGTCCGGTGCGCGCCGCCATCCCTTCCTCGTCCGCCCAAGGCCCCCAGGCCAGCGACAGCGCGGGCAGCCCCAGCGCGGCGCGGTGCCGGGCGAGCGCGTCCAGGAAGGCGTTCGCCGCCGCGTAGTTGGCCTGTCCGGGGTTGCCGAGCAGTCCGGCCGCCGACGAGAACAGCACGAAGTGCGTGAGGGGAAGATCCTTCGTCAGCTCGTGCAGATGCCAGGCGGCGTCGGCCTTCGGCCGCAGCACGGCCGCCAGCCGCTCGGGCGTCATCGCCTCCAGTACGCCGTCGTCCAGGACCCCTGCCGCGTGCACCACCGTGGTGAGGTCGGACCCGAACTCCTTGATGAGGGAGGAGAGCTGGCTGCGCTCGGCGATGTCGCAGGCCACCACGTCCACCCGCGCGCCCGCTCGCTCCAGCTCGGCCCGCAGCGTCTGCGCTCCCGGCGCCGTCGCACCACGCCGGCTGACGAGCACGAGACGCCGCAACCCGTGCCGGACGACCAGATGCCGCGCCAGCAGGGCGCCCAGCGACCCGGTGCCGCCGGTGATCAGGGCGGTGCCCCGGCCGAGGGACCCGCCGGGCACCGAGCCGGGAGTGGCCACCAACCGGGGAACGGCCAACGCCCCGTCCCGGATGGACAGTTGAGGTTCACCTGTCGCGACGGCGGCGGGCAGCATCCGCAGCGACTCGGGGCGGCCGTCCACATCCACGAGCGTGAGGCGCCCGGGGTACTCCGCCTGGGCGGCCCGCAGCAGCCCCCAGATCGTGGCGGCGGGCAGGTCGGGCGCCTCGGCGGCGGCGTCGCGCGTCACGACGACCAGCCGCCCGGTACCGGCGAGCCGGGCCCGCAGCAGGCCCAGGGTCCGCACCGCCAGTTCGTACGCCGCGGCGGCCGGGCCGACGTCGTCGACGGCCGGAGGGGACAGGGTCACCGTGACGATATCCGGCACGTCCGTGGACCGGGCCGATGCGACCGTCCGCGGGAGCCCCGTGGACCGGAGCACCGCCGCCGCGCCCAATTCGTCGGGTTCGGCCACGGCCAGGGCGATCGCCTCCCCGACGGCCGGAAGGCCCGTCCAGCGCAGCCGGTACAGCTCCCCGGCGGCCACGGGACCCGTCTCCGGCAGCGGACGCGTGGTCATCGACTCCAGCCGGGCGACCGGCGCGCCCGAGGGGGTCGCGAGATCCAGGCCGACCGTGTCCGGACCGGTCGTCCTGATGCGTACGCGCAGCGCCGTGGCCCCGGCGGCGTACAGCGTCATGCCCCGCCACGCGAACGGCAGCCGGGCCGGACCGGTGGGCGGCTCGGCGAGCAGCCCGGCATGCAGGGCGGCGTCGAGCAGCGCCGGGTGCAGGGCGTGCCGCCGGGCCTGAGCGCCCGGCACCGGGCCGACCTCGGCGAACAGTTCCTCGCCTCGCCGCCACAGGGCCGTCACCCCACGGAACGCCGGTCCGTACGCGGGACCGGTGGCGGCCAGCCGCTCATACGCCCCGGTCAGATCCACGGGCGTGGCATCCGGTGGTGGCCACGCGTCGAAGGGCTCCGGCCGGCCCGGGACGGCCGGGCCGAGTCGCCCGGTCGCGTGATGGGTCCAGGCGCCGAGCGCACCGGACTCCTCGGGCCGGGAGTACACGTCCGCGCTGCGCCGCCCGCTGCCGTCCGGCTCTCCCACGACCACCTGGAGCTGGACCCGGTCCCCCTCGGCGGCAGGCAGGGGCAGCGGGGCCACAAGAGCGAGATCCTCCAGTACGTCGAGGCCGCAGACGTCGCCGGCGTGGAGCACCAGATCGGCGAACGCGGCGCCGGGTACGAGGGCGTGACCGGCCACGACGTGGTCGCGCAGCCACGGCTGGGCGACGTCGGACAGCCAGCCGGCGCACAGTACGCGCTCGGTCCCCGGAACGGTGACCGTCTGCGTCAGCACCGGATGCCCGGCGTCAGCATCGGAAGCGGCCCCGGCATCGGACAGCCAGTAGCGCTGCCGCTGGAAGGGATACGTCGGCAGATCCACTCGCCGGGCGCCACTGTCCGCGTACACGCGGCGCCACTCCACCGGCACGCCGTGAACGTGGAGTTGGCCCAGCGCGGTGAACAACGTCCGCGGCTCGGGCCCGACGGCCCCCCGCCGCGCGACGGCCGTGAACAGCAGGTCCTGACCGGCGTCGACCAGGCCTGTCATGGCTTGGGCCGTGAGCTGCGCGTCCGGTCCGATCTCCGCGAACGCCGTCACCCGCCCCTCGCGCGCCAGCCATGCCACGGCGTCGCCGAACCGCACGGCCTCACGCGCATGCCGGACCCAGTGCGCCGCCGACCGCAGCTCCTCCCCGGTGGCTGGGCGTCCGGTCAGCCCCGACACCACGGGGATACGGGGCACCCCGTACGCCAACCCGCCTGCCACGCGGCCGAATTCGGTGAGCATCGGCTCCATCAGCGGGGAGTGGAAGGCGTGGCTGACCCGTAGCCGGGCGACGCGGCGCCCCCGTACCGCGAATCGCTCCGCGAGTGCGAGCACGGGCCCCGCCGCGCCGGAGACGACGACCGCGCGCGGGCCGTTCACGGCCGCGATCGCGACCTCGTCGGTCAGCTCGCCGACCACCTCGGCCTCGGTGGCGTCCAGCGCCACCATGGCGCCGCCCTCCGGCAGCCGGCGCATCAACCGCCCCCGTGCAGCCACGAGTTCGACGGCGTCCGGTTCGGACAGCACGCCGGCGACGTGGGCGGCCGCCAGCTCGCCGACGGAGTGCCCGACCAAGAAGTCCGGCCGTAGGCCCCAGGACTCCAGCAGGCGGAACATCGCCACCTCGAAGACGAACAGGGCCGCTTGCGCGCAGTCCGTACGATCCAGCGGCACGTCCCCGCCGGTTCCCCGGAGCACCGACAGCAACGAGTAATCCAGGTGCGCGTCGAAGCGCTCGCACAGGGCGTCGACCGAGTCGGAGAAGACCGGGAAGCTGTCGTACAACTCCCGTCCCATGCCCGGATGTTGGGATCCCTGCCCACTGAACAGCAGTCCCAGCCGCCCGCCGGGCGCCGAGCCCGCCGAGCGCAGCGGAGCGGACGCCGCCAGCGAGTCCAGGGCGCCCAGCAGGCCCTCGCGGTCGTCGGTGGCGACGGCGGCCCGGTGAGAGAGCGCGGCCCGGGCGGTGGCGTGCGTGAACGCCACGTCCAGCACGTCGAGTTCGGGCCGCTCACGCAGCGCGGCGGCCGTCCGCGCGGCCTGAGCTCGCAGGGCGGCTCCACTCGCCCCGGACAGCAGCAACGGAGGCGCAACCATGAGAGGACGATGCGGTACGTCCCCGCTCGCCTCGGCTGCTCCCAGCGGTACGTCCCCGCTCGCCTCGGCCGCTCCCACCGGTACGTCCGCAGTCGCCTCGGCTGCTTGCAGCGGTACGTCCGCGCCCGGCTTCGCGTCTCCCAGCGGTACGACCGCCCTGGTCTCTGCCAATCCCAGCGGTACGACCGCCCTGGTCTCGGTCTCGGCGGCTCCCAGCGCTACGGCCTCACTCGCCCCGGCCGCTCCCTGGGGCACGTCCGCGCCGACGGCCTCCTCCAGGATCACATGCGCGTTCGTCCCGCCGATTCCGAACGCCGACACCGCCGCGCGCCGAGGCCGTCCCGGCTCGGGCCGCCACTCCTGCTCACGGGTCAACAGCCGTACGGCGCCGGACGACCAGTCCACCCGGGGCGACGGCTCGTCGGCGTGCAGCGTGCGGGGCAGCCGCCCGTGGTGCATCGCCAGTACGGTCCTGATGACACCGCCGACACCCGCCGCGGCCTGGGTGTGTCCGAGGTTGGACTTCAACGAGCCCAGCCAAAGGGGCCGTTCGTCGGTACGGCCCGCCCCGTACGCGGCCAGCAGCGCCTGCGCCTCGATGGGGTCCCCGAGTGCGGTGCCCGTGCCATGCGCCTCCACCGTGTCGACGTCGGCCGGGGCGAGCCCCGCGTCGGCGAGTGCCGCTCTGATCACCCGTTGCTGCGCTGGGCCGTTGGGCGCGGTGAGTCCGTTGGAGGCGCCGTCGGAGTTGACGGCCGAGCCGCGCAGTACGGCCAGCACCTGATGCCCGTGGCGACGGGCGTCGGACAGGCGCTCCAGCAGCAGCAGGCCGACGCCCTCGCCCCAGGCGGTACCGTCGGCCGCCGCGGAGAACGGCTTGCACCGGCCGTCCGGAGCCAGCCCGCGCAGCCTGCTGAACGCGAGGAACGGCGCCGGCGAGGCCATCACGGTCACCCCACCCGCGACGGCCAGCGAGCACTCGCCGTCGCGCAGCGACCGGGCGGCGGAGTGCAGGGCGACCAGCGACGACGAACACGCGGTGTCCACCGTCACGGCGGGGCCGCGCAGGCCCAGGGTGTACGCGATCCGGCCGGAGGCCACGCTTCCCGCCGATCCGAGGGCGAGGTGCGCCTCCAGTTCGTGTCCTGACCGGTGCAGCAGGCGGCCCGCGTAATCGGCGTGCATCACTCCGACGAAGACACCGGTGTCACTGTCGCGCAGCCCGGCAGGGTCGAGGCCCGCGCGCTCCAGCAGCTCCCACCCGGTCTCCAGCAGCAGCCGCTGCTGTGGATCGGTGGCCAGCGCCTCGCGGGGCGACATGCCGAAGAAGGCCGCGTCGAACTCGGCCGCCCGGTGCAGGAAGCCGCCCCTGCGGGTGACGGAGGTGCCCGGCCGGTCCGGGTCGGGGTCGTACAGCCCGGCCACGTCCCAGCCGCGATCGGTCGGGAAATCGGAGGTCGCGTCGGTGCCGGCCGCCAGCAGCCGCCACAGGTCCTCCGGTGACTCGACGCCGCCGGGGTAGCGACAGGCCATCGCCACGATGGCGATCGGTTCGGCGCTCTCCCCGACAGCCGTGCCCGGCCGGCCGCCGGATGTGCGCGCTGTCCCCGCGCCGGCGTCGCCGCCCAGCGCCGCGCGCACCAGTGCCGCCGCTGCCGCGGGCGTGGGGTGGTCGAACACGAGCGTCGCGGGCAGGGCGAGACCGGTCGCAGCGCTCAGGCAGTCGCGCAGCAGCACACCGCCGAGCGAGGTGAGCCCGACCTCGGTGAAGGGCCGTTCGGGGTCGAGCGCGTGCACGGGCACGTCGGCCGTCCGTGCGGTCTCCTCGAGCACCAGGTCCAGGACGGCGTCGGAGACCGCCGCCAGTCGCTCGCGCAGGGCCGCGGAGGCGGTCGCGCGCCGCTCGGCGAGCCGCTGCGCCACCTGCTCGGCGAGCACCGGCCGGATGATCTTTCCGGACGGGGTACGGGGTACGGACGCGGCCAGATGGATCTCGTCCGGCACCTTGAACCCGGACAGCCGTTCCCGGCACGCGGCGAGCACCCGCGCCGTGTCGACTCCGTGCGGTCCGGCGACGACGAAAGCGACCGGCACCTCGCCGAGCACGTCGTGCGGTCGGCCCACGACGGCGGCGTCGGTGACGCCGGCGCAGGCCAGCAGGACCTGTTCCACCTCGGACGGGTTGACGTTCTCACCGCCGCGGATGATCAGTTCCTTGATGCGGCCGGTGACTTGGAGATGGCCGTGCGCCACGCGTCGCCCGAGGTCCCCGGTGCGGTACCAGCCGTCGGTGAAGGCCTCGGCGGTGGCGTCCGGACGGTTGTGATAGCCGGCCATGAGACCGGGGCCACGGACCCAGATCTCCCCTTCGTCCCCGTCGGCCACCTCGGCACCGGTGGCCGCGTCGGTCAGCCGCACCGAGAGTCCGGGCAGCGGTGGGCCGCTGGAGGCGTCGCCGCGGGGCCCGTCGAGCCGATTGACCGCGATCTTCCCGCAGGTCTCGGTGGATCCGTAGCCGTCGAGGAGGGGAGCGGACAGCGCGTCCTCGACCGCCGCCCGCAGCTCCGGAGGGCAGGGCGCGCCTGCGCTGACGCACACCCGGAGCGCAGAGGGGACCGGAGCCGTGGTCTCCCGGAGCGAGTCCAGCAGCAGGCGGAAGGTGGCGGGGACGCCGGCCAGCAGGGTGAACGGCTGCACGGTGAGTGCCTCGGCGATGCTCGCACCCCCGTCGAGGAGCTGGGCGCTCGCTCCGACCGAGACCACTCCCAGGAGGCACAGCGAGTGGGCGTAGCAGTGGAACATCGGCAGCGGCCACAGCAGCAGGTCCGCCTCCCGCAGCCCGTATGCCGGTATGTAGGCCGCATCCACCGACCACAGGGCGGAACGCTGCGTGGAGACCACGCCCTTGCTCCGGCCGGTGGTGCCCGATGTGTACATGATCCAGGCCGGATCGTCGAGACCGAGATCATCCCGGGGAACCACTCCCGGATCCGTCCCGGCCAGGTCCTCGAAGGCGATCGTGCCGGCCGGGAGGGTGCCCGCTCCGGCGACCACCACTGGTAACTCGGTTCGCTCCGGCACCAGTTGCGTGACTCGCGGCAGCAGCGGTGCCTCGGTGACGACCAGGACCGCGCCGCTGTCGTCGAGGAAGTGCGCCAACTCCTCTTCCGTCGCACCGGGGTTGAGCAGCACGCCGACCGCGCCGGCCCGCAGCACGCCGAGACAGGCCTCCACCATCTCCACCCGGTTGCCCAGATGGAGCGCGACCCGGTCTCCGGGCCGGACCCCGAGGCGTGAAAGGTGCCCCGCGAGTCGGCCGGTGCGTTGCTCCAGCTCGCCGTAAGTCACGGCGCGACGGGCGTCCCGGTACGCGGTCTTGCCGCCCAGCCGGGCGGCGTGCAGCTTCAGAGTGTCGGGCAACGCACGCGTCGACTCGCCCTGGAAATGCGCCATCCCCGCCCCTCAGATCACCGGCCGTTCCCGGGCAACCGTACGTCAGCGGAACAGGCGGGCGAGGAGTCCGGCGGGTACCGCGGGTACCGCGGGTACCGCGGGTGACGCCACAGAGCGCCACCCGCGGCCGGTGAGCCGGTGCCGTGTCAGCCGTCGATGCGGTGCGTGGTCCAGAACGACGTCAGGTCCGTGGTCGTGGCGGCCTGGGCGGCCGCCTTGAACTCGGCCGTGGTCGAGACCCCGTACCAGTGCGACGTCGCGTAGTCCTTGAGGAGCTTGGTCATGGCGGTGTCGCCGATGAGGCGCCGCAGGTCGTGCAGGGCGCACTTGCCGTAGCCGTAGACGACGGTGGAGTACCGGGACGAGTGGGCGTCCCAGTAGGCCATCGAGTTGGTGATCTTCTCCGCCGTCGAGGCCCAGGAGACGCTGTTCCAGCAGTTGGTGCCGGTCTTGTTCAGTGCCAGGTCGGTGGCGTAGTCGGTGAACGCCTCGTCGAGCCAGGGGCTGGTGTACTCGTCGTCGCCGACGATCCCGTACCACCACTGGTGCCCGATCTCATGGGTGAGCGCCGTGGTGCTGACCAGGTCGAGGACGAATCCCGGGTACTCCATGCCGCCGAACCAGAAGTTGTTGTCGATCACCGCGTCCAACTCGCCGTACGGGTAGGCGCCGAAGCGCGCGGCGTGCGCGTCCACGGCGGTCTTGGCGGTGGTGAGCATCGACTGCGCGTCGGACGAGCTGATGCCCGAGACGGAGTAGACGTTCACCGGGGTGCCGGCGGCCGAGGTGCCGGAGATCTTGGTGAAGGGTCCGGCCGCCCAGGCGAAGTCACGCACCTTGGAAGCGGTGGCCGTGGTGACCGTGCGTCCGCTGGAGCCGGGGGTGTCGACCGAGGCGCCGGTGGCCGGCACCAGCAGGGAGGTCGGGTGGTCGAGGGTCACCTTGAAGTCGGCGGCCAGGGAGTAGAACGACTCGCCGTTGTTCGTGTACGGGTCCAGGTGCCAGCCGGCCCCGTCCTTGACCGCGAGGACGGGCAGGGCGTTGCCGATGAAGCTGAAGGCTCCGTCGTAGCCGAAACGGTCGGCGCCGCTCGGGACGGTGATCCCCAGATCGAAGCCGATCGTGGCGGTCTGCCCCTGCGCCAGGGGTGTCGCCAGGGTGACCTTGAGGGCCGTGCAGCCGACCGAGAGGGCGCCCGCGGTGCCGCCGGTGACGTTGCTGACCGTGATCGGCATGGCCGAGCAGGTGCCGTGGTAGTTGTCCCACAGCCTCAGGTACACCTCGCTGAGCGCGGTGGAGGAGGCGTTGGTGAAGGCGGCGCTCTCGTGGCCGGTCCATGCGGTGCCGCTGGTGTTGCTGCTCAGGCTGACGGTGTACGAGGGGGCGGCCGGGGTGCGGGTGGAGTCCGCCGGCGGGGTGGTGTCGCCCGAGGTGTTGAGGGCGATGTCGTCGAGGACGAAGCTGGTCTGGAGGCTGGAGTCCTCGGTGCCGGTGAAGGCGACGTTCACGGTCTGGCCCGCGAACGACGACACGTCGAAGGACTTCTGGACGTAGCCGGCGGCCTTGTTCAGGTTCGAGTAGGTCGCCAGCGTCGTACTGCCGATCTTCGCCGTCAGCTTGTCGTACGCGGTGGACGAGGTCGTCTCGGCGGTGTCGATGTGCAGCCAGAAGGTGAGGGTGGCGCTGCTGCACCCGGACGGGATCGTGACGCTCTGCGAGAGGGTGTCGGTGTGTGTACTGCCGACGCCGTTCAACCAGGCGAAGCTGGTGCCTCCGTGGGCGGTCTGGCCGGCGCGGTTGGTGATCACGCTGGTCGACGACTGGGTCCAGGGCGAAGTGCCGCTCTCGAAGCCACCGTTGGTGACCACCTGGGCCGGTGTGCAGGCGGCCGCCACGGGGGCCGCGGGCGGCGCGGCTGCCGCCGGGGTGACGGGGAGCGAGACTGCGGCCAGCGCGGCGACGGCGCATGCGCTCGCTGCGAAGGCGTTGCGGGGGGTTGGTCTCACACGTAACTCCTTTGAGGCGGCCGGGATTCCGGCCTGCTCGGTGGCCGCCCGGACGACTGGGGTGCGCCGGGGGACGGCCGCGGTCGGCGCGCATGGGTTGCGCGATCGTTGGGTGAGATGTCCGTTGCCGTCCCCCTCGGATCAGGGCGACAGCCCCCGAAGCCTGGCAGATTTGACCAGGGCATGCCATCAGGAAGGGGTAAAACCGTGCACGCTCCCGTCGGGCGTTCTCAGCCGGCGCCCTCGGCGGGCGTCACGCATCCCTCTCGCCCAGGGCGGGCGTCAACCGTGCCCAGGGATTGGGGAGTTCACCCGTCACAGGTCCGGCGACAGCGGCGCCGCGTTCGTGCGCGGTACGCACGGCGAGCGGTACGAGTGCCTCGGGTACGCCGTACACGAGATGACAGAACCGCTCCGGCGGGTGTCGTGCGGTCCACGCCGGTCTGCTGAACGCCGACACATACGTGGACCAGTGCCCCTCGAAGGTGACGACGAGATCCGCCAGACGGGCATAGCCCGGCGCCGGGTGGACGCCCGGGTTCAGCACCACGGGAGCCGCGCCGAGTCGCCGGACGGTCCGCACCAGCCGTCGGCACGCGGGCAGCGCTGCCGGAGTCGCCGGCACCCGGTCGAGGAAGCACCCGCCGGCCCCGTACCACTCCCGGTGCCGGACGACATCCTCCGCGACCGCGTCCGGATCGCGCGCCCCGTAGTCGGTGTCCACGTAGCCGAGCAGCCGGGCGCCCGCCGCCCGCAGTGCGCCGGCCGCCGCGGTGAAGGCGGGGTCGGGAGCCGCGCCCGGCCCGTCGGCCGGGTTGAGCACCACCGCGTACGTACGGTCGGCCGCCGTGATCAGACGGTGCCAGGCTCCCGGATCCTCGCCCGGGTGGACGTACAGCGGAATCAGCAGGCTCACGGCGCTCGGTCGCCGTCCCGCTGCCCGGACGGGGTGTCCGCGCGCACAGCGGCCCACAGCGCGGCCAGCGAGTCGTCGAGCGTGTGGGCCGGCCGCCAGCCCAGGGCGTCACCGGCGGCGGTGATGTCGGAGCACTGCCACGACACCTCTCCCGAGCGGGCGGATCCGCCGCTGTCCTCCTCGATCCGTCCCTGGAATCCGGCGATCCGCGCCATCGCCCGCACCAGATCGCGGACCGGGACTGCTCTGCCGCCGCCGATGTTGAGGACACGCGGCAGGGGCCCGGCCGCCGTCGCCGCGCGGACCGCCGCACCCGCCACATCGCGTACGTCCACGAAGTCGCGGTACGCCGACAGGTCACCCAGCCGGATCACGGCGTCCGGGTCCCGGCCGGCCTCGCGCAGCAGACCCGCGATCCGGCCGGGCAGCCCGGTGGGCGGGGCTCCGGGCCCGACCGGGTTGCCCACCCGCAGCACCACCGCGTCGAGGCCGGAGGCGATGACCGTGACCGTGCCCGCGAGCTTGGTGGCGCCGTACGGGGTGACGGGGCGGGTGGCCGCAGACTCCGCCACGCTGGTGTCCCGGACGCCGGGGCCGTACTCGGCGGCCGAACCCAGGTGGACGAGGCGTGCGGTGGGGGCCGCCTCGCGCAGCGCCGCGCACAGGACCGCGGGGCCACGCGCGTTGACCTCGGCGAGGGTCACGGCGTCGCCGCCGGTCGCGCCCGCGCAGTTGATCACGACGTCGGGCGCCGCCGACGCCAGGGCCTTTGCCAGCAGGTCCGCGGAGGCGGTGGCGAGGTCGATGCCGAGCTCCGCGTCCGGCGAGCGCCCGCCGCCGAGCACCCGCACGCCCGGCAGGGCGTGCAGCCGCTCGACGACATGGCTGCCCAGATATCCGGTGAAGCCCAGGACGAGAATGCGCATGCGGTGGTCAGGCTCCCTTGAGCAGCAGTGACTTGCGGGTGGTGAACTCGGCGTTGGCCCGGTCGTAGTCGTCGGGACGGCCGATGTCCAGCCAGTACCCGTCGAACGCGTAGGCGTGCGGGGGGTTCTGGGTCCGGAGCAGGTCGAGGACCAGTTCGTCGAAGCCCAGCGGCAGACCGGGCGTGTAGCCGTCGAGGGTGGCACGCGAGAGCGCGTACACACCCATGGAGACGCGATAGTCGATGCTCGGCTTCTCGGTGAAGGCGACGACTCTGCTCGCGTCGGTGGTCAGCACCCCGAAGTCGATGTGCACCTTGCGCGCGTACGTGGCGATCGTCAGGGGCGCGCCCTCGGCGCGGTGCCGCTGGAGGACGTCCGCGTAGTCGAGGTCGGTGAGGACGTCACCGTTCATCACGAGGAACGTCTCCGGCAGCCGCTCGCGCATGGTGAGCAACGGCCCCATGGTGCCCAACGGGCTCTCCTCGGTGGCGTAGTCGACGGCCATGCCCCATTGCGAGCCGTCGCCGACATAGGCGCGGATGATCTCGCCCAGGTGTCCTATGGCGAGGGTGCAGCTGGTGAAACCGGCCGAGGCGAGCTGGCGCAGCACGATCTCCAGGATGGCGTGCTGGTCGCCGATGGGCACGAGCGGTTTGGGCAGCGCGGTGGTGTAGGGCCGCAGCCGGACGCCCTTGCCTCCCGCCAGGATCACTGCGTGCATGGGACTCCTCCTTCGTGGGACGTGCCGGACGGGGTCAGATGTTGTAGATGCCGGTCTTGTAGCGGGCGAGGTTGGCCGGGTCGCGGAAGAACTCCACGGTGTGCGCGAGTCCCTGTTCCAGGGTGTGGTCCGGGCTCCAGCCGGTGGCCTCGCCCAGCCGGGTCGCGTCGGCGACCAGGCGCATCACCTCGGAGCCCGTGGGCCGGATGCGCTGGGCGTCCTCGCGCACGTCGAGGGCGGTGTCCATCACCTTGCCGATCAGCGCGACCAGGTCGCCGACCGAGATCTCGCCCCCGGTACCCGCGTTGAAGGTCCGGCCCACGACCCGCTCGGCGGGAGCGGTGCCCACCGCGAGGAACGCCCGCGCGGTGTCCTTGACGTAGCTGAAGTCCCGGGTGGGGCGCAGGTCGCCGAGGGTGATGGTGCGCTCGCCCGCCGCCACCTGGCCGATGACGGTGGGGATGACCGCCCGCATGGACTGGCGCGGTCCGAAGGTGTTGAACGGCCGCAGTGTCACCACCGGGGTGTCGAAGCTGGCGTGGTAGCTGTCGGCCAGCCGGTCCCCGCCCGCCTTCGAAGCGGCGTACGGCGACTGGGTGTTGATGGGGTGGTCCTCGGTGATCGGCACGGTCCGGGCGGTGCCGTAGGTCTCGCTGGTGGACGTGTGCACCAGCCGGGGTGTGCCGAGGGCGCGCACCGCCTCCAGCACGTTGAGCGTGCCGGTGACGTTGGTGTCCACATAGCTGTGCGGGGCCCGGTAGGAGTACGGGATCGCGATCAGGGCGGCCAAGTGGTAGACGCAGTCGGCGCCTTCGACGAGACCGCGGACCGAGCCGGGGTCCCGGACGTCGCCGAGGACGATCTCGACGTGGTCGAGGACGTCGGGCGCCAGGGTCTCCAGCCAGCCGTAGGAGGAGAAGGAGTTGTATTGCGCCATGGCCCTCACCCGGTGTCCGGCGGCGACCAGCGTCTCGGTGAGATGGGAGCCGATGAAGCCCTCGGCTCCCGTGACGGCGGCGAGCGGTGCGGAGGTCAACTCGTGGTTCCTTCCGGTCGGTTGGGCGTGAGATGTCGACGTGTCGGAGCCCTCATGGGGCCCGGTGTCATCCGGTGCGGTGGTGGTACGGGCTCTGGACGTTGCGTGCGGTACGGGCACGGATCCGCGCCGCGGACCGGGTGGTCAGGCGTGCGGTGCGGGCCGCCCCAGCAGCCGCAGCGCGCACGCCGTGAGACACAGCGCGGCCGCGCCGCAGCACAGCGACAGCGCAGGGGTGCCCGGTGAGGAATGGAGCACGGCCGTCGTCGTGGCGCCGCCGGCGGCGACCAGACACACCCCGGCCGGGGGCCAGGCCACCCCGAAGGCCTGGAGCAGCAGCGCGGTCCACAGCGTCGCCGCGAGCAGCAGCAGCGGGGCCGGATCGGCATCGGTGAGCAGGGCCGCGGGCAGCAGCGGCACGAGATAGGCGAGCAGGCAGCAGGCGAGGATGCAGGCCGAGCGCAGCAGGAAGGCGGCCGGAGTCGCGGTGGCCCGCAGCGCCGCCACCGACATCCCGCGGTACCGGTACAGCAGCCACTCGGCCGGCCCCATGCTCACGGTCAGCACGATCACGGCGTACGGGTGCTGCCTCCCCTCCAGCAGCACCAGCACCCCGGCGGCCAGGCCGAACAGGCCGTAGGGCAGCGACCGCAGCAGTGGGGGCCGGGTGGCCCCCGGGGTGGGGGAGGCCGCGAGGGTGGTCCGCAGGGCCCAGCCGGCCGCGGCGATCGCGCCGAGCAGGGACAGGAGCGGCAGTCCGACCCGCAGTACGGTGCCCGGTTCCCACCACGGCAGCACCACGGCACCGGCGATCAGCGGGGTCAGTGCGGCCAGCAGCAACCGCTCCCGGCCCAGCACCAGCAGTACGCCGGCCGCCGCCAGGTACACCGACTGCGCTTCCGCGACGACGACCGCCGTGCGGCTCCCGGCGAGGAACATCCCGGCGATCGTCGCCGCCGCGGCACCCAGGGGCGCGCCGTTGAGGAGCGTGCGGCCCGCCTCGCGCCGTCCTGTGGTCATCCGCAGATACGCCCGGTGGCCCAGCGCCTGGCCCCAGGCCCAGGAGACGAGCCCGGCCACCACCAGGGCGTCGGTGTCGCGGTCGGCGTGCCACAGCCGCCCGGTGAGCAGATAGGCGAGACCCGGCAGGGCGAACAGCGCTCCCCGCAGCGCGCACCGGACGTGGTCCGGTCGCCAGGGGTCGGCGGGCGGCGCGGGCTCGGGAAAGGTGCGCGGTACCCGCTCGTACAGCGCGGTGGCGAGCGAGAAGAGGTTCGGGTGCCCGTACCGCTCCTGGATCACCTCGGCGGTCAGTCCCTCCGACTCCAGCAGCGCGGCCACCTCGTACGGGTGGACGGCCGGTCCGATGCGGTCGGCCAGCTCGGCGGCGAGCCGGTCGACCGCGTCCTGGTCCGTGCCCCGGCCCGGTGTCCGCGCGGCCGGGGCACGGTCGTCGGCGAGCCGCAGGGACAGCGTGTCTCCTGCCGCGCCGACGGGTTCGAGAGCCATCGGTCCGCTCATCCGGCCAGACTCCTCGGCCGCGCGGTCTCCGGGCCGCCCGCCGCGGCCAGTTCGGCCTCGGTCTCGGCAGCCCACGGGTCGCGCGGGGTGATGCCGCCGAGCGTCGACAGTTCCAGGTAGATGGACCGGAAGGTGTCGACGGTCTGCCGCAGGGTGAACTGCTCGATGACCCTCAGGCGGGCCGCCTCGCCCATCGAGCGACGGCGTCCGGGGTCGCCCAGCAGCTCCAGTGCCGCGGCGGCCATGGCGGCCGGATCGCGGGGCGGTACGACGAGGCCGGTGTCGCCGACGGCCTCGCGTACGCCGCCCACGTCCGTGGAGACCGTCGCCCGCCCGCACGACATGGCCTCGATCAGGGTGAAGGGGAAGCCCTCGCTGATGCTGGAGAGCATCACGGCATTGCCCGCGGCGTAGGCGTCCTTGATGTCGTCGACCCGGCCCTCGAAGGTGACCGCGTCCGCGTGGCCGAGCTCGGCGGCCAGCGCCTCGCACCGTTCGCGGTAGGCCTCGCCGCCGCGTGGCGTCCCCCCGAACAACCGCAGCCGCGCGCCCGGGAGTTGGGCCCGCACGAGCGCGAAGGCCCGGATGAGCGTCTCCAGGTCCTTGATCGGGTCGACCCGGCCGGCCCAGCTGAGGGTGGGCTGCTCCGGCTCGGGACCGGCCGGCGGGAACGCGCTGGGGTCCACCCCGTTGTAGACCGTGCGGATCGACTCGGGGTCGGCACCGCCCTGCTCCTCCCACAGCCGGTTGTACCGGTTGCCCGGAGTGATCAGGGCGGCCCGCCGGTACGTCTCCTCGGCCAGCAGCCGGAAGAAGCCCAGGACGACGGCCTTCACCGGCCAGCGGTAGGGAGCCGTGCGGTAGCCGAGGTAGCGCTCACGCAGATAGACACCGTGCTCGGTCAACAGCAGCGGCACGCCGTGCCGTTCGAGCGCGGCGAGGCCCGGCAGCACGGCGACGCCGCCGCTCACCGCGTGCGCCACCCCCTGCTCCGGGGGCGGCGCGGCCAGGGGACGCAGGGCGTGTTCCAGCAGGGCGGTCGCGGTGATCGCGTCGTGCAGGGTCGGCCGGGCCTCGCGGACGGCCAGGCCCGGGCGGTTCCACACGGCGGTGAGGATGCCGATCGCCCGGTCGCCGCGCAGGAAGGGACTCAGTAGCCCGTCGGCCGCGGCCGACGCCATCGCGTACAGCGCGGTGGCGAACCTGTCCTCGGCGCACGGGTCGAGCAGGGCGGTGAGGAACTGCTCGTAGGCGGCGGCCAGTTGGTTGCGGCGGCGCCCGCGGGGCGGCCGGCCGTCGGGCGCGGGCCCCCACATGGGGACCGCGACGACGCGCGAGAGGTGTGCGGGGATGTCCCAGACGAGCGGCTCGCGTCCGGTGCCAGTGACGGCGATCACGTCGAAGTCGATGTCGGGCATCCCGTCGACGAGTTGGTCGCACCAGACGCTCACGCCGCCGTGACTGTGCGGGTACGTGCCTTCGGTGAGGAGTGTGACGCGCGTTGCGCTGGGGCGTCGCGCGCCGTGGGGAACGTGCATCGATGTGCTCCACGGCCGAGGTGTGAGGTGGTCGTGCCGGTCCCGGCGGGTGCGGCCGGGACCTTCGATCGGTGCGCCGTTCAGTCGTCCGGGGTGTAGGGGACCTGCTCGCTCACGCCGGCCGGCACCCGGGTGCGGGGAGTGGTGCGGGTCGCATGGGCCTTGCCCCCGGCGTCGACGGTCGCGGACAGTGACGGGGTGGAGGACGCGAGGGTGAGGGTGAGCGGTGTGCCGGCCGACGCGGTCCATCCCGACACCTCGCCGGCGTACGCGTCGCCGAAGCCGCTGCCGCCGTACGTGGTGCCCGTGGGCATCGTCGCCGTCACCGCGACGCCGGCGGGCGCCTGGACGGTCACCGTGTCGCCGACGCGGTAGGCGGTCACCTGACCGGCGGCGACCGCGGCCTTCCAGGCGGCGCGCCGCTGCAACTCGGTGCCGATGTCCTGCATCCGCAGGTTCACCACGGGCGTGTTGTCCGCGAACAGGGCGTTGTAGCCGTTGAGCACGCCGTCGAGGACCGGGTAGCCGATGCGCTCCTCGGCGAGGTTCGACTGGTGCATGAAGTGCGGCTTGGGGTCGTTGGAGAGGACGTGTCCGAGGTCGATCCTGGTCTCCAACGGCACGATGTGGTCGGTGTACCCCGTGGAGGTGTCCAGCGGCGCGGAGAGACAGGAGGACGTGTCTGCGTGGTCCTCGCAGACCCCGCTGCCGCCCTGGGCGCGGCTGGTGTAGATCCAGTTGTACTCGTCGACCTGCTCGGCCGCCTTCCCCGCGTTGTAGAAGACGTTCATCGGATAGCGGGGGACGGTGGTGGCCGGACCGACCTGACGCTGGCCGGGTTCGCGGGAGTTGTCGGAGCCGAGCCAGGTGACGCCGTTGGCGGCGAGGGCGGGCGCCAGGTCGGGGTTGTCCTCGGGCTGCTGCGGCAGCAGTCTCAGACCGGAGTGCTCCCCGGTGATCAGCTCCCCGTTCTCCAGGGGAAGTCCGGCGGCCTGGCCCCAGGCGCGGTTGGTGGCGATCTCGTCCGAGATCGTGGTGCCGCTGACCCATTGGGTGCTGCCGTCGGCGTTGGTGGCGCACTTCCACGGCACCACGGTGGTGTCCTGCGCGCAGCCGAGGAACGGGTGGGTGTAGGTGTGGTTGATCCAGCGGAACTTGTCGCGGTCGGCGATCAGCTTGTCGGCCAGCACGTCGACGCCGTTGTTCCCCTCACGCTGGTCGACGCTGCCCGCGCCGTTGAAGGCGAAGTCGAAGGTGAAGTTCTGTCTGCTCTCCCACGCGGTCGCGTAGTCGACGTCCGCCGGGGTCATGCGAATCGGGTTCTCCACGCCTGCGCCCTGCGGGCAGTCGATGTCGCCGGGTGTGCAGTTGAGCGTGGTGTCCCACCGGTCGTCGCCGAGGAAGACGTCGTCGACGTGCACCGCGAAGTAGTTGCGCGAGGCGCCCAGATGGACGCCCCCGGTCATCCACTCCACGATGCCGCGGGCGAGCAGCCGGAACTGCTGCTGGTACTGGTTGTAGACGAAGGTGACGACGAGCTCGCGCCGTCCGTCGTGCCGGTACTCGCCCACGAGCGAGCCCCGTGTCGACTGCCCGGGGATCGGCGCGTCGACGTACGGGGTGAAGTCCGCACCCGCGGCGGGCGTCGAGAGATAGGCGTAACTCTCGCCCACGTCAGGGGAGTTGTCCTCGAACGGAACGGATCCGTCCAGATAGTCGAACGGCCCAGCCTTTCCGGCCGCCGTGACCTGCGCCTGTACGCCGTCGACGCTGCCGGAGTAGCCGCCACCGGCCGGATTCTGGAGCCCGGCCTCCGGACGCGCGTAGGTGTAGGCGTCGACCTGCGGGATCGTGTACGTCTGCTCGTAGGCGGCCAGCGCCGCCATCTCGGGGGAGTCCGCCGCGAACGGATTGTCGTTGGGCAGGACGACGGCCTGGAACTTGGCGCGCGGCGTGCCGTTCACCGTGTCCGCGAGGAAGCCGGCGTCGATCACCGGCCGGCCGGCCTGTTGCAGATCGACCTCGGTGTACGGCGTGCCGGCCGCGTCCAGTTCGGCGGCGATGGCGTCGGTCGACGGGTCTCCGTCGCTGACGACCAGGACCCGCAGATCGATGCGGGGTGTGGCGGTTTCGGCGTGCGCCGTGCCGGCCGGTAAGCCGAGCGAGGATATGAGCGCGCCCACGGTGAGCGCGGTGCTGCGAATGGTCCGCTTCATGCGGTGAAGACCCTTCCCCGGGCAGGGATGAGCACTGCTCCTACGGAGCGGACGCACCCCCTTGCGCGACGCCACCGCCCCCCTCAGACGTGGTCGTCGACGCATCCGTCGCGTCACATAGTGAGGTCTGTGTGTAGTGTCCGTGCGCCTGCAGCGAAACATGACGGAAAAGAGCAGGCGTCGAACGGGTGGAGATCAGAGTCGGGACGTGTGTGCGGCGGTCACCGGCACGCTT
Organism: Streptomyces sp. NPDC058246; assembly: GCF_042881985.1. Lineage (NCBI taxonomy): Bacteria > Bacillati > Actinomycetota > Actinomycetes > Kitasatosporales > Streptomycetaceae > Streptomyces > Streptomyces sp. NPDC058246. Next base: position 148,566 of record NZ_JBHVWZ010000004.1, read on the forward strand.
CGAACGAGACCTGCGGAAAACACTCCTGTGCTGGCCACGGACTCGGACGCGGCGCACGTGGAGCACCGAAGTGCACGAAGCCGGAGCGCCAGTGGTTCAGACCATGCCGACTTCTCGGTGCCTGATCGGTTTTAGGTCACCCCTTATCGCAGCCTGTGGTACGTCTGTGGGGCGCCTGTGACGGCCGGTCCGCGGGGCCCGCGCGGACCGGCCGGGGCCGAGCCCGTCGACCTGTCAAGGAGCTGTCCTACAGGTGGCGGTGAGCTGACGGCGAGCCGAGGCGGCGCCACTCGGAGGCGGGCGCCGAGGGGTGGTCAGGCGCAGAGCACGCGGGTCTCGGGCGTGTAGACCGGACCGCCGCTGGTGTTCGCGCTGTCGCTGAACTCGGCGTAGTAGTACGAGTAGAAGCCGATGTTGCCGTTGCAGCCGGAGTCGGCGGCGATGTGCAGCGTGAGCGTCACGGTCCGGCTCTGGCCGGGCGGGATGGTGGCGCCGTAATTGGCGCCGAGGTCGGCGGGCCCGGTGCCGGAACACGGGACGCTGCCGGAGGCCGTGGCCAGAGTGCAGCCGGCGAAGCCGTACTTCAGATCGGGCCGCTGGGTGGTCAGCCAGGTCGGCTCGATCGTCTGGTAGACGAACCAGACGTCGTACGTCCGGTTGTTGGTGATCGTCATGGACAGGTTCACCGTGCCGCCCGGGTGCGTGGTGGCACTGTCGGTGGCAAACGTCAGATCGGCCGGGCTCGGGTCGGCCGCGCTCGCGGTGGGGGCCAGGCCGAACGGGGCGAGGACAAGGGCGAAGACGGAGGCGAGACCGAGGCGTCTCAGCTGAGTGGATCGCATGGCCCGGGAGGCTAGGCAGGCCTGGCGCGCACCGTCTGCCCCGCCGGGAACACCGGGAACGACGATCGGCCGGAAGTGGATGTGCGGTGAGGGAGTCGTGAAGGTGTCTTCACACAGGCCGCCGTCCGGCATCGCCGCACGGCAGTGCGGAGTCGAGGGGCCGACCCGGCATGTCCGACGGTGCCGGACGCCACCGTGGCCGCCCCAGCGCTATTGGCGGATACCGGGTGCGCGGGGCACCGCGCAATGAACTCCCCTGACGTGCGGCGGCGAGGCATTCGGCCAGTCATGCGTGTTCCGGTCGGTCCCGCTCCATCCGGCTCACCCCACCTCGGGTCCCCCGCCTGTGCATGAACCGGGGGAGCGGGGGCATAAGCACCCGCAGACCGCTCGTGGATGCCCTCCCCCCGGCACTCCCGAGCCTGTCGGCCCCGCCCGTGGTCCCACCCCCCCCTGGACCGCGAGCGGGGCCGCTTCTTGGCGTCCTGCGACGGCCCCTCTCTGCGCCGCGCGCCTCCGTCGTGTCAGCCGCTTCCCAGCGAGCGGGCTTCGGCGCGATGGTCGTAGTACGCCCAGACGGTCACCGCCACCAGCGCGGTGACGCCGACCACCAGGACCCGTACGACTCCGGACGTGACCAGGGCCGTCAGCGCGGTCAGCGCTCCTCCGCACAGCATGATCACGCGGCTGACGAACCGCTGCCGGCCCGACTGGGGCTCTTCGCGGTCCTTCAGATCCCGCAGGGCGTCACGTGCCGGGTGCCGGGACCCGCGCCGGGCGCGCGCCCGGTACTCGAGCCCGTAGCTCATCAGGGCATACAGCGCCACCGCGCCGAGAACCCACCACCACGCCTCAAGGGTGTCACTCGTTCCGCGTGCCAGATGCATGACATCTCTCCTCGCCATGACATCCGAATGCCCCCGGAACGGAGTGTGAGTCGGTGGGAAGCGGACACCCGGGGACCTCGACCCGGGAACGCGGCAGGAAAACGGGAGGCCGGCCAGTCCGGTCACCCGAGCGCGCACCCGCGAAACCGTTGGAGGAATTCTTCGTGAACGAGAACCTTTGGGCCTACGCCCCGACCAGTGGCCACACCCCCGACGCCGATCTGACCGGGTACAAGGTGGAAGCGACCGACGGACACATCGGGAAGGTCGACAAGCACTCCGAGGAGGTCGGTTCTCAGTACATCGTCGTCGACACGGGCGTCTGGATCTTCGGCAAGGAGGTCCTGCTGCCCGCCGGGACGATCATCGCGATCAGCCACGAAGACAAGTCCATCTCCGTCGCCCGCTCCAAGGACGAGATCAAGTCGGCACCGGAGTTCGACAAGGAGAAGCACCTCGGCGACCCGCACTACCGCGATCAGCTCGGCGGCCACTACGGGTCCGGTCACTGACACGACGTCATCCGCCGGCACCGTCCCCTCGGGGGCGGCTGCGCGGTGGCGGGGCGGGAACTCCTGTGGGCGGTCCCGCGCCGGATCAGAACTCCTCGTGCACGTCCGGGTCTCCGCCGAGCCGCCGCCGGGGACGGTCGGACACGGCGGCCATCTCGGCGGGGGTCAGTTCGAAGCCGAACACGTCGAGGTTCTCGCGCTGGCGCCCGGGGTCGGCGGACTTGGGAATGGGGACCGCGCCGAGCTGCGTGTGCCAGCGCAGCACGACCTGGCCGGGCGTCACGCCGTGGGCCTGGGCGATCTCGGTGAGGGTGGGGTCGTCCAGGAGCTGGGAACCGCGGCCCAGCGGGCTCCAGCTCTCGGTGACGATCCCCTTCTCGGTGTGGAAGGCACGCAGTTCGTCCTGCGGCAAGTACGGATGCAGCTCGATCTGGTTCACCGAGGGCAGGACGCCGGTCTCCTCCTCCAGCCGCGTGATGTGCTCCGGAGTGAAGTTCGATACGCCGATCGAACGGACGAGGCCCTCCTCGCGAAGCTTGACCATGGCCTTCCAGGACTCCGGGTACTTCCCGACGCGCGGCAGCGGCCAGTGGATCAGGTAGAGGTCCACATACGCCAGTCCGAGTCGGCGGCGGGACTCCTCGAAGGAGGTGAGGGTCTCCTCGTACCCGTGATGCCGGCCCGGCAGCTTGGTCGTGACGACGATCTCCTCGCGAGGGACGTCGCTGCGGGCGATGCCGCGCCCGGTGCCGGTCTCGTTGCGATAGTTGGTGGCGGTGTCGATGAGGCGGTAACCGATGGCCAACGCCTCGCTCACGGCCTTCTCCGCCTGTGCGTCGTCCATCGGCCAGGTTCCGAGGCCGATGGCGGGGATCTTCGTACCGTCGTTGAGTGCGTGCGCCGGGATGCTGATCACGTCAAACCTTCCCTCGTTACTCTGCGTCATCTTCACTGTAACGGGGCGGCCCGAGCGGCACCCGTGCGTGCCCAGGGGCCACCCGCGCGTGCCGAGCGGCTCGGAGCGTCGAGCCGCACCCGAGCGTGCCGGCCGGCGCGGACGGTCGCTCCGTGATGCACCGGTCGCGCCGGGCGCCGTGGGCAGTCGGCCGTCCAGCGCGCCTGCGGTAACCGGCCGTCGAGCGCGCCTCCGGCAGCGGGCCCTCGAGTGTCTTCGGCATCAGGGCGTATGCCCGGTCCGGACGCCCTTCCGGTCGTGGTGTGCGAGGATCCGCTGCGCCGCGGTCAGTCCGGTGGGGCGACGGCCGCGCAGCGCGGCGCGCGCCGCGTTCGCGCCCGGGCCGCCGTGGACCCCGCCCCCGGGGTGGGCGCCCGCGGATGCGAGGAAGAGGTGCTTCACGGGGGTCTCGGGGCGGCCGGTGCCCGGGACGGGGCGGAAGACCAGTTGCTGGTGCAGTGCCGTGGTGCCGCCGTTGAGGGCGCCCCCGCGCAGGTTGGCGTCCAAGCTCTGCAGGGTGGGCGGAGCCAGGATGCGGCGAGCCCGGATCAGGGCGCGGAAACCCGGTGCGTAGCGCTCGACCTGGGCTTCCATGCGGTCGGCCATCGCTTCCTGCTCCCGCTCGTCCCATGCGCCGCACAGGCCGTCGTCCCCCGCGTCACCGGTGACCTCTTGAGGTACGTGGGTGTACGCCCAGGCGGACTCGGTGCCCAGAGGCGAGCGCGAGGGGTCCGCGGTGGTCATCTGACCGAACAGCAGGAACGGCCGGTCGGGGACACGACGCAGGGCGATCTGCGCCGCGAACCGGCTCAAGTCGTCGACGCCGTCGGCGAGATGAACCGTCCCGGCCAAGGACGCGGGCGCCGCGTTCCACGGGATCGGCCCGCTGAGGGCCCAGTCCACCTTGAAGGTGGCGAAGTCCCACTGGAAGCGGCGCAGATCGGCGAGGAGTTGCCCGGGCAGATGACTCTCGTCGACGAGGCCGCCGTACAGAGCGGGCACGGAGACATCCGCCAGCACGGCTCGGCGGGCGGGGACCGTCTCGCCGTCGGCCGTCTGCACGCCGACGGCTCGGCCGCCGTGCACGACGACGCGTGAGACGCGTTCGCCGCACCGGATCACCCCACCACGCGCGCGCAGGCGATGGACCAGCGCCTGGGTGAGGGCTCCCGAGCCACCGGTCGGCACGGGAAAGCCGTGTGTCTGGCCCAGCATCGACATCACCCAGCCGAAACCGCCGCTGCCCGCGGCCTCGGGCGCGAGATCGGCGTGCAGGGCGTTCCCCGCGAGCAGCAGCCTGCCGCCCTCGCCCTCGAACTCCTCCTCGCCCAGCCGTCGTACCGGCAGCAGCATGGACCTCGCCAGCCGCAGACCGCCCGCACCGCGCAGTCGCACGGCCAGCCGTGCCGTCGCGCGCACCGGCGGGAAGGGAGTGAACAACGCGTCGACGATATCGGGGCTCAGCCGCTCCCAGACGCGGTACAGCTCCCGCCAGGCATCGCCGTCCGCGGCGCCGAAGCCGCTCAGCGCGGCGGCGGTGTCGTCGATGTTCCGTCCTAGCAGGGCGCAGCGGCCGTCCGGGAGCGGATGGGCCAGCACGTACGGCGCGTGACTCCAGCGCAGTCCCTCACGCTCGAGTTTCAGCGCGGCGAGCACCGGCGACGCGGCGGCCAGCGGGTAGAACGAGCTGAAGAGGTCGCTCACGTAGTCGGGGTGCACACCGTGGTCGTGGCGCACCGCCCCGCCGGGTTCGGCCTGTTCCTCCAGGACCTCCACGCTCCAGCCGGCGTCCGCCAGCAGGTTCGCCGCGACGAGCCCGTTGGGCCCGGCTCCGATCACCACCGCTTCCGGCATGACTGCCTCCATCGACCGCGGCGCACCCGGCGCCCGGCAGGGCCTATCCGATCGGGCGCCGCGCGAGGTGGCGGCTTTCGCACAGTCGCGCCAGCCTGCTCAGCATGGCGCGATGGCGCAGCTGGATGAACACGTCGAGCGCCGCGGTGTGCACGGAGCCCCCGGCGCCGCGCAAGGGGTGCTCGTCGACGATCACCAGCGAGTCCTCGCCCCACGAGCGGAGGTCCACGGCGATCCTTGCCGTGCCCAGCGGACCGGAGTGGGCTTCCAGCTCCAGTTCTCTGGGCGGCTCGCAGCGGCGCACCACGGTCTTGTCGCCCACCGTCCAGGGACCCAGCTGGATGTCGTACGACAGGGAAGCGCCCACCTCGGGCCAGTTCCCCTCGGCCGGTCGTGTAGTGGCCGTACCGACCACCCATTGGCTGTAACAGGTCGGGTCGGCCAGGACGGACCACACCACGTCCGGAGGCGTTGTGATCAGCTGATGACGTACAGCCATGTGCCCTCCGTGGAATCCGATCGTCGTGGCCCGTGCTGAGTGGGACGGCTGTTACCAGGTTTCCACGCCGGGAGGAATTACGCCGGTTTTGACCCTTTTACTTGGTTGCTCTTTCATTCTTTTTCATCGTTTGGTCCTCTCTCACTCTCCCGGACTCCGCCGAGCTCGCCGCCGATGTGGCGTCGGCGGCGTTCGGCGGGCACGTGGGGCCTCATCAGGGCGGCCGCGCTCGTCATGCGTGCCGTGGTCAACTGCCGGGAATTCACGTCCACTTCGAGCACGGCCCAGCGACTCTCCCTGACGCTTGCTCAGAAGCGGGGAGGCGAGCCGACCGCTTAAGCGGCGGTTAAGTCCGCCTTAAGCGCTCCTCGTCCCCGCGCGCCGTCTCAAATAGCCGCAGGTCAAGGAGATTTGACGTTTCTGTCGAGAGGTTGGCCCCGGGGCGGCTCGTGCGTAGCATCGGGGCCCGGTGCCGGAGAGAGAGCGCTCTCAGGCTCGCCTGTCGGACGCCCGCGATCCCCCCCACGGCATCTCCGCCCTCATCCCCCGGCATCTCCCCCTCATCCCCCCACCGCCTCCAAAGGCACAAGTTCCAAGGAGCACACCGCACATGACACCACGTCATCAGCGCACCCTGACCCGCCGCAAGCTCTTCGTCGCGCTGGGCGGTGCGGCCGTCGCCGCCCCGGCGATCGCCGTCGTCGCGCCGTACGCCCTCGCCGGAACGGCCGACGACGCGGCGAAGGCCGCCGCGGGCTCGCTGCCCCTGACGATCGTCAATGACAACGGCTCGTTCGACAACGCGTCGGTGCACGTCTACATCGTCGGCAACCAGGACGGGAAGCAGGTCCGCGTCACCCAGGACGGCACACTGGCCCCCATATCCCTCTCGGACAACGGCGCGGACGGGTTCACCGACTACGCGCTCACCCTGGCCGGCAGCGGCGAGACCCGCCTCTCCCTGCCATACATGTCCGGCCGTATCTATGTGTCGCTCGGCGAGAAGCTGAAGTTCAAAGCCGTGGCGGACGGCAACGGCGACGCGGCCCTGCAGTACCCGGCCGGCTGGGTGACCTCGGACCCCAACTACGCGGTGCTGCACGACTGCGCCGAGTTCACCCACAACTCCGCCGGGATGTTCTGCAACACGACGATGGTCGACATGTTCAGCGTGCCGATGAGTATCCGGCTGACCGGGGACAAGGAGCAGACCACGGGCACGCTGCGCGACGGCGGACGCGCCGCCGCCTTCGCCGCCGTGAAGGAGATCGCGGAGTTCGCGCCGCTCGTGGTGGACGACGTACGCGTCATCGCGCCCGGTCACGGCCTGGACGCCGGCCTGTTCGCCAAGGACTACTTCGCCCCGTACATCGACGAGGTGTGGAGCACCTACACCGGCAAGGATCTGACCGTCACCACCAACGCCGGTACGTTCACCGGGCGGGTGCGTGCCGACAAGTTCACCTTCGACGGCCCCGCCCCGGTCTCCTTCAGCAAGCCCTCCACCCGTGACGTCCTCTTCTGCGACGGCAATCTCGCAGCGCCCAACGACGGCACGACCGGTCCGGTCGCCGCGGTTCTCGGCGCCGGCTTCAACCGCTCCACGTTGCTCAGCAACCCGGCGCAGCCGACGACCGGCGCGAGCGACTTCTACCGGACCGAGCTCACCAACCACTACGCCAAGGCGATCCACGCGGCGACCGAGGACGGCAAGGCCTACGGCTTCGCCTTCGACGACGTCGCCGACTTCGCCTCCTACATCCAGGACACCGCGCCCACGGCGATCCGGCTCACCCTGACGCCGTTCTAGGCCGACGCGCCGGGGCCGGGCCGTACGACCCGGCCCGTGGCCCGTGGCTCGTGGTCCGCGGTCAGCGGAGGGCGGTCGCCGTGGTGTGCAGATGGGCCAGCGCGTCGAGTACGACGGTCTGGCGATGCCAGGACAGCCAGCGCCCCACCATGATGCCGGTGCCCTGCAGGGCGTCGAGCTGGGCCTGGGTGAACCCCGTCAACGGCCTGTCGTGGTGGGAGGAGACCATGCCGATCGGCACACCCGCACGATTGACCAGCGGCACACTGTGGCAGGCGCGGCTGCCCGCGCGCAGGATGGTGCGCCGGGATCCCTCGTCGAAGACCTCCGCGGTCGCCACGTCGCGGACGGTGACCTGCCGGCGGTCCTCGGCGGCCTGGGCGCACGACGTGGTGGGCGAGTCCACGAACGCGAAGAAGCTGGTGAACTCGCGCCCCAGACCGGTGTGCTTCTCCATGCGCAGCCGACCGCCCACGGCGAGCTGCACATTGCCCATGTCGGTCTGCGTGATCTCCAGGACATGGCGCAGCGTCGCGGTCAGCACCGCCCCTTGGTGAGCCTGATCCGCACTCGCAACACGCAGGCCGGGCAACGGGGGAGGGGCGAGCCGTGCCTGATCGGCGAGCCGGGTTGTGGTGTCCTGGCTGTCGGGGGTCCGCACGACGGCGTCCGCCAGGCTGTGCAGCTTGATGTTGAACCGCTGGGACGCCTCACGCAGCAGCGCGAAAGCCGTCTCGGGCGCGGGCAGCCGATAGCGCTCCATCAGCACGCCCTGAGCCAGCGAGATCGGCGGATGGGCGTGAAGACGCTCCCGCAGGTCGGCGTTGTCCTGTCTGAGACGAGCGATCTCCTGCCTCAGGGCGCCGGGATCCTGCTCGGCTTCCTCGCCGCGCGTACCGGTGGGGAACGGGAGCTCGGCCTCTTGGCTCATGGTGAAAGGCATCCTCACTGACGATGTCGATATCGACAGGCAGCCCGAACACCCGCGGGAAGGCATGACAGGCCGCCCCCGCAACCCCCGGGCACGCGAAACGCGTGGCCCGCAGCGGCTGCGGTGCGTGCCTGCTTCCCAAGCACTCGCACCGACCCTAACCCGGATGACCATGAACACCGCAAGGACCTCCGCCGAGCGCGAAAGCCGAGCGGCGGGCCCGGTCGGACAAGGTCGGACCTGGTCGTTCGCGATCCGGTCGGCCCGCCCGGGGAGGCCCCGGGCTCCTTCCCGGGGCATGGTGGAAGAGTGATCGTGCTGGCTGTGCTGTTCGCCCTCCTGGGGGCCGCCAGCAATGCGATGGGTACGGCGTTCCAGCGCAAGGCGGCGGCCGACGTCGCCACCGGCGGCGGACTGCGACTCGTCCTCGAACTGGCCCGGCGGCCGGCCTGGCTCATCGGCATCGCCGGAGTGGTCGGTGCCGCGATCTTCCAGGCCTTGGCGCTTGTGAACGGTCCACTTGCCCTGGTGCAGCCCCTGTTCATCCTGGAACTGCCCTTCGCCCTGCTGATCGCCATCCCGCTGATGCACCGACGGCTGCCCCGCGCGGGCTGGTGGGCCGTCGCCGGTGTGGTGGCCGGACTCGCCCTGGTCCTCGTCGCGGCCGCTCCCTCGGCAGCGCGTGACTTCGCGTCGATGGCGCGCTGGATCCCCGTGCTGGCGTTGTGCCTGGGAGCCGTGGGAGGCGCGATCGTGGTCGCCCGCCCGGGGCGGCCGCCGCTGTTCCGGGCCGCCGTCCTGGGGGCGGCCTCGGCCATCAGCAACGCCCTGACCGCCGCGCTCCTGAAATCGGCCATGGGCACACTCTCCGACCACGGCTTCGACGCCTTTCTGAGCACCTGGCAGACCTACGGCTTCGCGCTGACCGGCGTAGGCGCCGTCCTGTTGCTGGAGAACGCGTTGCAGGCCGGTCCCCTGGTGGCTTCGCAGCCCGCCCTGACCATCGGCGACGCGACGGTCAGCCTCTTCCTGGGCATCACCGTCTTCGGGGAGAGCATCCGCACCGGCTGGTGGCTGCTCCCCGAGGCGATGGGGGCCGGACTGATCCTGTGGGGCGTGCTGCGGTTGACCCGTGTGGTGCCGCACATCGGCCAAGTGACCGGCTAGCTTCGGCCGGTGCGCGCCAGTGCGTACCGTCAGCCCCGGGCGAGCACCTCCGCGAGGAATCCGTCGAGGGACACCTCTTCCCGCCCGGGAGCCACGATCCGATGGGTCTCGTCCAGGAACGACAGGACGGCCGGGGCCCAGGCCAGCACCACGGCACGCTGACGGCCGCCGTCGCTGTGGGGACGGCCGAGGAATTCCAGGCGCAGTTCCCGCCACACACCCGTGACCCGCGGTCGGATGCGCACGTCGCCCGCGCCGACAGGACGCTCGATCCCGTCGGCCACCATCTGCCGGTCGAGGCGCCACCGGGCCAGGACGTGGCCGTCGTGGCTGAAGGCGATGGTGAGCGCGAACGGATCGTCCGCCTGATAGCTCAGATGAGCCAGTACCGGGAACCGTCCCGTGGTCTCGGTCTCGAGTTGCATGACGAGCGTTCTGCGCACCGCGGTGATCAAGACAGGCCCCTGGAGGTGGTGGACGTAGAGCCTCCGGGTACCCCGACCCGCACCGGACCATGGCAGGAAGGGCGTCCCTCATTTGCCCCGTCCGCGGGCCGTACCCGGGCGGACTTCGGCGGAAGGACGACGGCTGCCCCTTCGCACCGCTCGGGGGCGATGCCCTCGCCGGACGAAGGAGCCGCAGTGATGGCCCGCGCCGACGAACTGTTCGCCGCACCCCCGGTGGTCGAACCCGTCGACGTCCTCGCGCACAAGCTCCCCGCCTGACCGCACCGAGTGCTCCCCGCCCAGCCGGGCGGAGCCCGGCCGGCGAGCGTCCGGCCGGACTCCGGCGGCACCTCGTGTGCATGCTTCGCCCGGGCCGGGGCACCCGCAGCATCAGACAGCTCGTGGAAGCCGCCCCCCTGGCGACCCCGAGCCTCTCGGCCCCGCCCTCAGCCACTCCCCCCGGCTGATGGCGGGGCCGCATTCGTCCGCGTACCCGCCGCAGCGGCGGTACGCCGGTGCACGTACCCGCCGCAGTGGGTGCGGCGGTGCGCCCGTGCACGCACCCGCCGCTCCTCGTCGCCCTACTCGACCTGGATCCCGACGATGCAGGTGTCGTCGTCGGTGTCCGACCTGCTGTACGTCAGCAGGCGATCGAGCTGGTGGTCCAGCGTGGAGGAGGTCGTGCGCGCCGCGCTCAGGAGTTGACTCAGGGACTCCTCCAACGAGCGGTCACGCCGCTCGACCAGCCCATCGGTGTACATCAACAGGGTGTCACCGACCGCCAGTTGTACCTCGTCCTCCTCAAACTTCGCCTCGGGCACGGCACCGAGCAGCATCCCCTTGAGCAGCGGCAGCGAGCCGGCCTCGGCGCCGCGGACCAGTACGGGCGCCAGATGCCCCGCCCTGGCCCACCGCAGGGTGCGGCGGCGCGGATCGTAGAGCCCGCAGACCGCGGTGGCGGTGACGCCGCCCGTCAGGTGGTGGGCCACGATGTTGAGCCACGTCAGCAGCTGCCCGGGTCCGGCGCCCGTCACCGCGAGCCCCCGCAGCGCGTTGCGGAGCACCACCATGCTGGTCGCCGCCTCGATCCCGTGACCGGCCACGTCCCCCACACAGAGCAGGACCAGCCGGGAAGGGAGGACCACGGCGTCGTACCAGTCGCCTCCGACGAGCTGCTCGGTCTCGGCCGGCCGGTAGCGGACCGCCACCTCGAGGCCGGGGGCCTGCAACGGTGCCTGGGTCGGCGGCATGATCGCGTGCTGCAGCTGCAAGGTCAGCCGGTTGCGCTCGTGCGCCTGCTGTTCGGTGTGCGCGAGCTGATCGCGCGTCACCGCCAGCGCGACCTCCGTCCAGTGCTGCGCCGAGATGTCCTGGTAGGCACCGCGTACGACGAACAGCCGGTCGTCGGCGTCGAGGACCGGTTCGGCCACCACGCGGATGTGCCGCGTCACATGGTCGGGGCGCTGCAGGCGGAAGGCGGCCGTGGCCGGGCGGCGGTGGTGGAGGACGGTGCGCAGGAAACGGCCGATGGTCACGGCGTCGTCCGGGTGGGCGTGGGCGGCGAGTTCCTCCAGCGGCACCGGAACTCCGGCCGGTGAGCGGCCGTACAGATCGAAGAGTGTGCTGTTCCAGGTGATGTCGCCGGTGAGCAGGTTCTCCTCGAAGCCGCCGATCCTGCCCAGGCGCTGGGCGTGCTGGAGCAGACTCGCGAGCCGCGCGGTCTCGTCCTCGATGCGCCAGATGAGCAGCACGCAGCGGCCGTGCCGGCTGACGTTGATGTCGGCGACGGCAGGCAGCGGCACCTGGTCGACGAGGGCGGTGAGGTCCATCCGGCGGGCCCGGAAGGGTTCCCCCGTGGCGTAGACCCGCTCGATGTGCTGGAAGAGGTCGCTGTCCCCGGCGACCATCGGATAGGCCTCCAGCAGCAGGGCGCCCTGGACGGTCCCGCGGGGCCGGCCCGCGGGATCGAGGAACCGGCTGTTGACGTGGCGGATGCGGAAGTCCGCGAGCCGCCCGTGGTCGTCGAGGTGAGGCATCAGGACCAGGGCGGGGTCATGCAGTCCGTCCACCAGGTCGACCAGTTCGGCGAGATCGGCAGAGCCCGGTGCGCCGTGGCCGTCGTGCGGCACCGCGTTGGTCTCCAACGTGTGCGAGCACAGCTCGGCGAGCGCCTCGACCTGGCGAACGACCTGCGGCGACTGTCGTTCGAGTACGGACGGCCAGGCGATTTCCAGCACGCCGTGTATGCGACCGCCGCTGCCGGCCGGCACGGCCACCCTTCCGCCGTCCCGGTACTCCGCGTGTCCGATGGTCGGCAGTCCCGTGCTCGCCAGCGATCCCGTCCACAGCGTGGTGCGTTCGGACAGGGCGCGCCGCGCCACGGTCGCCACGCCCGGCGGGACGTACCGCCAGCGCCCGGCCTCGTCCGCCGCGAACCCCGCGCTGCCCGCCAAGGTGAGGGAACCGTCGGAGCCCGCCGCCCAGATGGCCACGGCGACCGCGCCGAGCGGGGTCAGAGCGTGCTGCAACAGGGAATCGGCCACGGCCTGTGTGTCGTCCGCCGCCAGGGCGCCGCTTTCGGCCGCGCGCAGCCGTACCGCCGGTGCGGTGTCGTCGGGAACGGGTGGATCCGCCGTGGCGGCCAGGAACGTCCGGGTCACGTCCGACAGCCGGTCGTGCGCCGCCTGATTGATGATCTCGACGGCGAGCTGGATGCGGGGCACGTTGGCCTGCTCAGCCAACTCGTCGAGTTGGCGGGCGGCCTGTGTGGGTCCGCAGCCGAGACGCTCGACCAGAATGCCCTTGGCGAGCTCGATCAGGGCGCGCCCGTCCGCCTCCGCCTGCGCGGCCCGCACCTCGTGGCGCAGGCGCTCGACCGTGGCCGCCAGCCTGCCCACCGCGGACATCGCGGACCCGTCCGGCAGATCGCCGGTCCGCTCGACCTCCGCGCGGTCCGCGTCGGTCGCCTCGGGAATGCTCACTGGGTGGCTGCTCCTTGGCTGGTACGCCCGGGGACGTGGGGGAGGAGAGACAGCGGCGGGAGGCCCGCCGAGCGGCCGGACGGCCGCGCACGGCGCATGTCACATTCCCAGCCAGCGCCGGACGCACGCGATGAGGTCGTCGGTGTCGACCGGCTTGGTCACGTAGTCGCTGGCACCCGACAGGAGGCTCTTCTCCCGGTCACCGGGCATCGCCTTGGCGGTGACCGCGATGATCGGGAGGTCGGCGTACTGGGGCATCTTGCGGATCTCGGCGGTCGCCGCGTAGCCGTCCATCTCGGGCATCATCACGTCCATCAGGATCAGCGCGATCTCGGGCCGGTTCACCAGCGTCTCGATGCCCTTCCGGCCGTTCTCCGCGTGCAGCACCTGAAAACCGTGGAGTTCCAGGATCCCGCTGAGCGCGAAGAGGTTGCGCGCGTCGTCGTCCACCACGAGCACCGTACGACCCTGGAACGCGTCGTCGAGCGGCTCGGCGGGCCGGTGCCAGGTCTCCTCGGCGCGGACCAGCGGGACCACGTCACCCGGCTCCTCGGCGGACAGGTGCAAGGCGATGCGCTCGCGCAACTCGTCGAGACTGGAGAGGAATTCCAGCGACCGGGCGCCGGAACGGGACTGCAGTGCCTGTTCCTGCGCCAGGTCCACCCGGCTGCCGTTGTGCACGAGGACGGGAACGGTCGCCAGTGCGGAGTCGCCCTCCGCGGCTTCGAGGAAACCAGCCGCTTCCCCTTCCGGCATGCCGAGTTCGAGGACGACGCAGTGCCACGGCTCGGCGGCCAGCGCGCTCGCCGCCTCCTGTGCCCCCACGACGGTGACCACGTCGACCGTGTCGCGAGCGTCGTCCTCGTCACGACTGCGCGCGATGTCCTCGACGGCGCTTTCGGCCACGAGGGTCAGCAGGCCCCGCGGCCGTTCCTCGACGACCAGCAGTCGGCGCCGTCGCTGACGGGGCAGGCCGGTCGAGCCGGGCAGCGGAAGCCGCGTTTCCACGACCGCCCCGGAGTCCTCGTCCGCCGCGGTGTCCGGCGTCCGGCCGCTGCTCAGCAATTCCTCGAAGTCGGGGCGGGCGACGGGCAGGAAGAGGGTGAACGTACTGCCCTGACCGGGGGTGCTGTCGACGGTGACCGCTCCGCCGAGAAGGTGGGCGATCTCCCGTGTGATGGACAGCCCCAGTCCCGTCCCGCCGTATTTGCGGCTCGTGGTGCCGTCGGCCTGCTGAAACGCGCCGAAGATCGTCTCCAGCTGCTGCTCCGGGATACCGATGCCGGTGTCCTGCACACGGAAGGCCGCGACGGTGCCGCCGCGCAGCACCCCTTGCGGGATCTCGTGGTCGGCCGCCGGTTCGATGCGCAGCTCGACGCGTCCTTCCTCGGTGAACTTGACCGCGTTCGACAGCAGGTTGCGCAGCACCTGCCGCAGCCGGGAGTCGTCGGTGAGCAGGTCGGCGGGGGCTCCCGGAGCGGTACTGACGGTGAAGTCCAGGCTCTTTTGCGACGTCATCGGCCGGAAGGTGGCTTCGACGTACTCGAGCAGCTGGCGCAGGGGGACGCGTTCGGGCGTGACGTCCATCTTGCCGGCCTCGACCTTGGACAGATCGAGGATGTCGTTGATCAGCTGGAGCAGGTCCGAACCCGCGGAATGGATGATGCCGGCGTACTCGACCTGCTTCGGCGTGAGATTGCGCGACGGATTCTGCGCCAGCAGCTGGGCGAGGATGAGGAGGCTGTTGAGCGGTGTGCGCAGCTCGTGGCTCATGTTGGCGAGGAACTCGGACTTGTACTTCGACGCCAGCGACAACTGCTGGGCGCGGGTCTCGAGCTCCTGCCGGGCCTGTTCGATCTGGAGGTTCTTGGCCTCGATGTCGCGGTTCTGGGTCGCCAGCAGCGAGGCCTTGTCCTCCAGTTCGGCATTGGAGCGCTGCAGCTCGTCCTGCTGGACCTGCAACTCCTCCGAACGCGCCTGCAGTTCGGCCGTCAGACGCTGCGACTCGCCGAGCAGCTCGTCGGTGCGGGCATTGGCCACGATGGTGCTGACATTGACGCCGATGGTCTCCATCAGCTGTTCCAGGAACGTGCGGTGGACCTGCGTGAAGCGGCTGACGGAGGCCAGTTCGATGACGCCGAGCACCTGGTCCTCGACCACGATGGGAAGCACCACCAGTGCCGTCGGCACCGCATGGCCCAGGCCCGAGGAGATGGTCACGTAGCCCGGCGGCAACTCCTCCACGGTGATGGCCCGACGGCTGCGCGCCGCCTGCCCGATGAGCGAGCGGCCCAGCGGGATGCGGGTGGGCCGTCCGGCCTCGTCGGGATAGCCGTAGGAGCCGACCAGCCTGAGCTGCGTCCCCTTCCTGGTCTCCTCCGCGAGATAGAACGCACCGTACTGCGCGGCGACCAGCGGGGTGAGCTCGTCCATGATGAGATCGGCCACGATGTCCAGGTCACGGTAGCCCTGCATGAGGCCGGAGATGCGGGCCAGATTGGTCTTCAGCCAGTCCTGCTCCTGGTTGGCGCGCGTGGTCTCACGCAGCGACTCGACCATGGAGTTGATGTTGTCCTTCAACTCGGCGACCTCGCCCGACGCCTCCACGGTGATGGAACGCGTCAGGTCGCCCTCGGCGACGGCGCTGGTGACCTCGGCGATGGCGCGGACCTGACGGGTCAGGTTGCCGGCGAGTTCGTTCACGTTCTCGGTCAGGCGCTTCCATGTCCCCGACACGCCCTCCACCTCGGCCTGGCCGCCGAGCCGTCCCTCACTGCCGACCTCCCGCGCCACACGGGTCACCTCGGCCGCGAAGGCGGAGAGCTGGTCGACCATGGTGTTGATCGTCGTCTTGAGCTCGAGGATCTCGCCGCGGGCGTCGACGTCGATCTTCTTGGACAGATCGCCCTTGGCCACCGCCGTCGTCACCAGAGCGATGTTGCGCACCTGGCCGGTGAGGTTGTTGGCCATCGAGTTGACGTTGTCGGTGAGGTCCTTCCAGGTGCCCGCCACGTTGGGCACGTGCGCCTGGCCGCCCAGGCGTCCCTCGGTGCCGACCTCACGGGCGACACGGGTCACCTCGTCGGCGAAGGCGGACAGCGTGTCGACCATCGTGTTGATGACGTCCGCGAGAGCGGCGACCTCGCCCTCCGCCTCGACGGTGATCTTCTGGGACAGGTCACCACGCGCCACGGCCGTGGCCACCTGGGCGATGGAACGAACCTGACCGGTCAGGTTCGAGGCCATGACGTTGACGTTGTCCGTGAGGTCCTTCCAGGTGCCGGAGACGCCGCGTACGGTGGCCTGTCCGCCCAGGTTGCCCGCCGTGCCGACCTCGCGCGCGACGCGGGTGACCTCGTCGGCGAAGGCGGAGAGCTGGTCGACCATCGTGTTGATGGTCTCCTTGAGTTCGAGGATCTCCCCCCGGGCGTCGACGGTGATCTTCTGGGAGAGATCACCCTTCGCGACGGCCGTGGCCACCTGCGCGATGGAGCGGACCTGCGCGGTGAGGTTGCCCGCCATGAAGTTCACGGAGTCCGTGAGGTCGCGCCAGGTGCCCTTGACGCCCTTGACGTCGGCCTGGCCGCCGAGGCGTCCGTCCGTGCCGACTTCCCGGGCGACGCGCGTGACTTCGTCGGCGAAGGCGGAGAGCTGGTCGACCATCGTGTTGATGGTGTTCTTCAGTTCCAGGATTTCCCCGCGGGCGTCCACGGTGATTTTCTGGGAGAGATCCCCCTGGGCCACCGCCGTGGTCACCTGAGCGACATTGCGGACCTGGGCGGTGAGATTGCCCGCCATGAGGTTGACCGAGTCGGTCAGATCCCGCCAGACACCGCCGACGCCGGGGACCTGCGCCTGTCCGCCGAGGCGTCCCTCGCTGCCCACTTCCCGGGCGACGCGGGTGACTTCGTCGGCGAATGCGGAGAGCTGGTCGACCATCGTGTTGACGGTCTCCTTCAGCTGCAGGATCTCACCGCGGGCCGGCACGTCGATCTTCTGAGACAGGTCTCCCTTGGCGACGGCCGTCGCCACTTGGGCGATGTCGCGGACCTGCGTGGTGAGGTTTCCGGCCATGGCGTTGACCGAATCGGTGAGGTCGGCCCAGGTGCCGGAGACTCCCGGCACCTCCGCCTGGCCGCCGAGCGTCCCCTCGGTGCCCACCTCGCGCGCGACGCGCGTCACCTCGGAGGTGAACACGGACAACTGGTCGACCATGCCGTTGAACACGGTGGCGATGTCGCCCAGGAGGCCACCGGCCTCGTCGGGGAGCCGGGTGCCGAAGTCCCCGTCGCGTACGGCGGTGAGGCCGGCCAGCAGTTGGCGCAGCTCCTGCTCGCCCGGCGTCCGTGCGGACGTCTCGCTCGCTGCCCTGGTCATGCGCACCCTCGTTCCGCTCCCCTGGAGTCCGCTGCATCGGACTCGGAACCACGCCGGGCCCATGGACGGTCCCCACGCCCGCCCATGGAATTCCCGCAGATCACGGGTCTTCCCGATAAGAAAATACGCCGCAGGCTAACCCGGAATGTGTGCGCTGACCAAAGCGCTGGTGGAAACTCTCGGCCGGTCCAAGAAAGTTTCCGGGAAGAGGCATAACCGCGTGAGAAGGGGATACACAGGACCCTCTCTCTGTCACCGTACCGGGCGGGACATGCAAAGTCCCGCCGCCCGGTTCCGGACCGGAGTCCGGGGAGGGCGACGGGACCGTCGTAGAAAGTGCGCAGGTGCCGGCGGGCGCGGGGAGCGTCAGGCGATCGAGGGGTCGAGCAGTCCACTGCGCAGGCGCTTGAGGATGCGGGTGATCAGACGGGAGACGTGCATCTGCGAGATGCCGAGCTCCTCGCCGATCTGGGCCTGGGTGCGCTCCTCCACGAAGCGCATATGAATGATCTGACGCTGACGGTCGTCGAGTTCGGCGATCAGCGGAGCCAGCGAGTTGAAGTCCTCGACCAGTTCCAGCGCCGGGTCGTCCTCGCCGATGAAGTCCGCGAGCACGGCCTCGCCGTCCGTGCCACCGTCGGCCGTGAGCGCGGCGTCGAGGGACGAGGAGTTGTAGCCGTTGGAGGCCTTGCGGGCTTCGATGACCTCTTCCTCGGACAGACACATCAGCTCGGACAGTTCGCGCGTGGTCGGGGTGCGGCCCAGGCGGGTGCGCAGCTCCTCCGTCGCCTTGGCGAGCTCGACGCGGGCCTCCTGCAGACGGCGGGGCACGTGGACGGCCCAGCTCGTGTCGCGGAAGAAGCGCTTGATCTCACCGACGATGTACGGCACCGCGAAGGAGGTGAACTCGACCTCGCGGGACAGCTCGAAGCGGTCGATGGCCTTGATGAGCCCGATCGTGCCGACCTGGACGATGTCCTCCATCTCGCCCTGGCTGCGGCTGCGGAAGCGTGCCGCCGCGTACCGCACGAGGGAGAGGTTCATCTCGATGAGGGTGTTGCGCACGTAATGGTATTCGTGTGTGCCCTCTTCCAGCACGGCCAGCCGGTCGAAGAACGGACGGGACAGTTCCCGCGCGTCCTTCGGGCTGATCTTCAGCGGCTCGTCGATCTGAGGGAGGACCTCCCCCTCGACCGTCCCCGCCAGCAGTGCCGTGGCCGTTGCCTTCGCTGCCGTCACGGCTGCCATGCCGCCCACCCCAAATCGTTCGAAGGAATTGATGACAGAAGGCCGTTTGCCCTCCCTCACGCCGCTCATGCCCCCCGATGCCGAAAATCTTCGGACCACGTCCGCGGCGGGCCCGGGCGCCGGGGGTGTCGGTGGAGGGACCCGGGCACGGGAGTGTGCCGACGCACCATACGCGCGAGGCCCGCGCGGACGGGCGACGGCCGAAGGGCACCGGCCGCCCCGTAAACTAAGTTCCGGGGTGAGTCCGTGAGCAGGGAGCCGGGGGAAGACAGAGCGTTGCCGCTCCTCGCTCCGGTGTGCTTCGACGCACTTCGGCAGGCCTGCCGGGTGACAGGCCCGAGGCCCCTGACCGCCGGTCAGGTTCGCCCCACTGAGCGCCCGGCCGTCGGCCGCGCGCGGCACGTGGACGGGCGGCCCGGGCTTCGGGCGACGGAGGCGGTGGCATGACGAGTACGACGTCCCGAGCCGAACCCTTCGTCCATCCGGCGCTCTTCTACCGTGGCGACCGGGAGTACGTGGAAGGGACAGCGCGGTTCGTGTCGGACGGGGTGGCCGCCGGGGAGCCGGTGGCGGTGGCCGTGCCGCCCTCCCGACTGGAACTCATCAAGGCGGAGCTGGGTTCGCGCGCCGCCGATGTCCGCTGGATCGACATGACGCGGGCGGGCCGGAATCCCGGCCGGATCATCCCTGCGGTGCTGCGCGCGTTCGCCGACGCCCACCCGGGCGGTCATGTACGCATCATCGGGGAACCGATCTGGGACGGCCGTACGGCGACGGAGTACCCGGCCTGCGTCCAGCACGAGGCTCTGATCAACGAGGCCTTCCGTGGACGCGACGTCACGATCCTGTGCCCGTACGACGCCCGGGCCCTGTCCCACGACGTGATAGCCGACGCGCATGCCACGCATCCCGTCGTGATCGACGGGGGCCGACAGACCGTCAGTGACGCCTACGATCCGGAGCGCGTGCTCGCGCACTACAACGAGACGCTGCGCCATCCTCCGGGAGCGGCGACGGTCCGCTTCGACGCCGCGCTCCTGCCGGCCGCCCGCGATGCCGCGATGTGCGCGGCGCGGGAGCGGGGGATGTCGGGGGCCCGATTGCAGGACCTGAACCTCGTCGTCGCGGAGCTGACCACCAACAGTGTGGTGCACGGGGGCGGTTCGGGGACGCTGAGGGTCTGGGCCGAGAGCGAGCAGATCGTGTGCGAGGTGCGGGACGAGGGGTGTCTGACGGACCCGCTGGCCGGTCGTCGCCCCGCACGTCCCGAACAGATCGGCGGTCGTGGTCTGCTGCTCGTCCATTTCCTGTCCGACCTCGTCCGGGTGCACACCGGTGCGTCGGGAACGACGGTGCGCAGCTACCTCGGCCGTACGTGACGAGGTCGCGGGACACCCGTCCCGGACCGGCCCTACCGGACGGCGCGTGAGCCCGCGCGGGCCCTACCTGGCGTCGCCCTGCCGTGCCGACCGCGCCGCCGCACGTTCGGTCTGCGCGTCGGCGGTGGCCAGGACGCTGCCGGAGTAGGCGACGAGCGCACCCAGGGTGCCGTGCGGTACCCCACCGAGAGCCGAGATGCGTTCGGCCGTGTCGTCGGCCATTGCCCGTACTCGGTCCACCTGGGGATCGAGCATTTCGTGCACGGCGATGAAGTGCGGGCCCACTACATTCCAGTGGATGTGCTTCAGAGTGAGCGACAGGTCATTGAGGGCGTGCAGACGCAGGCCCATAAGTTCGATGATCCTTCCGCCGTCCTGGTTGCTGACCCCGGGGGCCCTGTACTTCGGTGTCGCAGAAGTCGCCGTGAATTCATTCCTTGGCGCACAGTTGTCTTGCGGGTGTTCTCCGTTGCCGAGGTGTGGGCCGCGGCTACCAGCGGTACCAGCGCCCGCTGCGACCGCTGCAGGCGCCGGGACGTGCGACGAAGCCGAGCAGCCACACGACGAGCACGATGACCGCTATCCACCACAGCGCCTTGACGGCGAAGCCGACACCGAAAAGGAGCAGGGCGAGCAGAAGAACAAGAAGCAGGGGATCCCTCGGTATCAACCTCCGGGACATCAAGTGCCCTGGAGCATTTGGAACACACCTTCCTTTGCGAGTCGAGGGACGCTCCGAGAGCGGTGTACGCGTCCCGACAGTGGTATACGCGTCGGCTGCATCAGGATTCCGCCAAAGAGGGCGCTCAGGACGGAAGTTGTGCATGCCCCGGCGACGGCCGGGAACACGGAGTGAAAATCGAGAGAGGAGCCCTCGCCGTGCTCGTACCCGACCCGAAGGTTGTCCGGAGGCTGTTGACGCGGTACGCGTGCCTGAAGATCGCGTACGCCGAGAAGGAGACTCTGGAGACAGCACGCGAGTTGGAGGACGTCACCTACACGCTCTGCGTGATGACGGGGACCAACAGCGTTCAGGATGCCGTGGTGGCCGCCGACGCCCTGCTGATCGCCGGAAGTGCTCGGAGAGAGGTGGCGTTCGGCGGGGAGCGGAAGAAGGCGCCCGCCGCCGCGCGTCTGGCGCAGCCGCATGTCGATCTGGCGCAGTCTCATGTCGACGTGGGCGAAGTGAGCGCCATGAGCGGTCAGGGCGGAGCAGCGCCGGGGGCGCTTCTCTGATCCCCCGCCACCTTGGAAGAGAAGAGGGGGCCATCACCCAGCCGGGTGGTGGCCCCCTCTTCCGCTCCCTACAGGCTCTTCCTCTGCCCACAGATGAAGCAGCCTCTGCCGGTGAAACAGCCTCTGCTGCGGGAACTCAGGAAAAGAGTCAGGCCTCCGGCGCACTCGTGGCTTCCGGCGTTCCTGTCCGGCTCGCACCCTGCTCCCGCCACGAGTCCACCAGCGCGAGCGCCTCGTCCACGCTTTCCGACGTCGGCACGGTGAGACTGACTCCGGTGAGGTCGAGGACGCGTCGTACGGCAGGTGTGGGAGCGATGACGTGCACGCTGCCCGCCACTTTGCGGGTCTCCTGATAGCCCCGCAGGATCACGTTCATGCCCGACGAGTCCATGAAGGGGACGGCCGACAGATCGAGCAGGAACCGGCGCCGTCCGTGGTGGAGCTGGTTCGCCAGATGATGGTGCAACTCCGTTGCCGTATCGATGTCCAAGTCGCCCCCGATTGTCAGGATTGCGACGTCCTCGCGGGGCACGGCCACGTCGATGGACAACGGATTCTGGGCTCCGGGCACGAATACCTCCCACAGATGCGAATGCTCGCTGGGCTGGTTACCCCGGTTGTTCGATTCGACGCCTGGTGCGTCGGCACCGATCGGAATCGGTGAACACACTCTCGACGTGCCCGTCCGCCGCGCGGCCTGCCTCGGTCGCTACTCGCCCCCTCGGCCGCTACTCGCCGCGGTGCCGCCAGTACCAGACCAGCCCCGCCACGAGGGCGCAGAGGAAGACCAGGGGCAGGATGAGACCGGGGACGCGGGCCGCCGTCATGACGGGCCTCCGGCGGGAGAACAGGCCGACACGGCCCGGGTGTTGGCCATTGCATTCGCTTCCGATGAGCTGTGGGCCGCAGGGGTGCGTACGGCGACTCGAACACGGCGTACGGCACTCGCACCCCAGGTGGCGTGGGCTCAATGATGACCGAAACACCCGGTGACCGACCCCGGTCGGCAGGGCCGGACTTGTGCACGAGGGAGTCCGGGACCGGATCCGTGTCGCGAGAGGCGCGCACGGTGTCGGGCGGCGCCGCCCGCGCGCCGCGACCGTGAGTCGACGGCCTCGCGAGCGGACGTCAACGGCGTCCGCGCAGTTTGCCCAGGAGCCGCTGTGCCTGGGCCCGTCGACGGGGATCCGCCGCGGCGCGCCGTACCTCCTCGGCCGTGCGTCGACCCTGAGGGCTCCTGGCGAACCGCTTGATCCGTTCGACCATTCCCGGCATGACGTTCCTCCCGGTGGGGACTGATGGGCTGCTTGCGCTCCCACTACCCCGTCCCTGCCGGGTCAGGCGGGGCGCGTCGAGGCGGGCCGGCCGTTCAGGCGCCGCCGCGCACGCCCGGAGCGTCCGCCGGAGCATTCCCGGAGCATTCGGGGCGTTCCTCCCGTCAGGCTGAGCGCGGCGTCGGTCGACATGCCGCGGCGATGCGTCCGCCGTCCGTGGTGGGCCGCGTGACGTTGTGTCATTCGGCCTCTTGGGGGCATTCGGACTTCATCCATTCGAAAGGGGAGTCCCATGCTCGCCATCGTCGCGGCGGTCTTGTTTTTCATCGCTTTTCTGATCAATGCCGCCGACATTTCGACCAATGACGTGTTCACGTCGACCAATGTCATGCTCATCGGGCTTGCCGTACTCGCCCTGCACCTGGCCGGCGTCGGCAGTGGCTGGGCGAGCCGTCGCGGGCGCTGACACCTGGGTGGGAGACCGTCGGCCCGGAGCGGCTGCTTCACCTCACGTGCACCGATTCGCGAGGAATATCCGCCGAGTGTCGACCGGACGGCAGGGTATTTGCTGCTCTGGAGGACGCTGAACGGGCGACACAGGAGGAGGAAAGCGTGATGGTCGACAGAATCTGGTCGTACGCACCGGAGTTCAACCATCCCGAAACGCGGGAACTCACCGGGTACACCGTGGAAGCGACCGACGGAACCATAGGGCAAGTGGACCGGCAGGCCGACGACTCCGGGATGCGTCACCTGATCGTCGACACGGGTGTGTGGGTGTTCGGAAAGAGCGTCCTGGTACCGGTCGGCGTGGTCGCCGGCATCGACACGCACGAGCGGAAGATCACGGTGGTGTGCACCCGGGAGGAGATCAAGTCGGCCCCACGTTTCAGGACCGACCGCGAGACCCTTGACCCCGAATACCTGGCCCGGGTGGGCAGTTACTACCGAAGTCTGCCGCCCAGGCAGTCCGCATGAGCCGTCGCCCGGAAGCGTGCCCTTGGCCAACCGGACCAGAGCGGGAAGAGGCTTGGACCTCGAGCAACGGGGGCTCACGGCGCACGGCGGCCGTTTTCGCGGGGACGGCCGTCGCGGACTCGTCGATCCCGCACGTCCGCCTCGAAGCACACCGCGCCCACCGGGCCTGCGGAACACTCATGGCGGCACCACGTCGAACAGCCTCCGGGCGATGTCGCTGAAGGGCCCACACACCACCATGAGGAGCGTTCAGGCAACGATGGACGTACCGGACTCGGCGGCCGAACGATGAACGCGGCCGACCACCCTGCCGCGGCCACCCGGAGCCGGGGCGGAAGCGGCGCCGGGAAGGCCGGTCTCGGGGACGACACCCGCTGGGACCAGAACGACGCACCGCAAGTCGCCTCAATCCCGGCTCCGCCCGCCAGTCCGCCGAAACCGTCGCCGCCGGGCGCGGTGTCGGCGTCGCCGGCCTCGATCACGAGCGCCTCGGCGGCCCGCCGCCACGTTCAGTCCCTGGTGCGCGCACACTGGAACTCCCCCTCCGCGGAGGTACCTCAGGAAGCCGTCATCGATCTGCTTCTGGTGGTCTCCGAACTGGTCACCAACGCCATCCGGCATGGAGAGGGCCTGGCCGGATTCCATGCGACGGTGACCGAGGAGGGCGTACGGCTTCACGTGCGCGACAACAGCGACGTCGTCCCCGCCGATGCGTACGGTTCGGGAGAGATCCCGCCAGGGCATCCGGCACGAGGATACGGGTGGCCGCTGATCATCCGCCTGTCCCGGGAGATCACCATCGAGCCCTCCCCGGAGGGTGGCAAGACGATCAGCGTCCTCGTCCCGCTGACCTGAGCGGCCCGATCACGACACCGCACCGAACCCGCATTGGACACCCCATGGCCGCTGAACCCCAGCCGAACGGCACCATCAAGGCGGTCCGGCCCACGCGGCTGCGCCGGTACGGGCCACGGCTGCCCGAGGTCTGGTGGCCGGCCCTGCGCCGCACGCCGGTGTCGATGTGGAACGACGACGTCACCGACTGGGCGGCCGCGCTCACCTACTACGCGATCCTGGCCGTGCTGCCGGCCCTGCTGGTCATGGTCGTCGCCTTCGGCCTGATCCACCCCGACACCGCCGAACAGCTCATCGCGCATGTCACCGCGTACGCCCCGGCGCAGTCCGGAGCGGAGCTGCACCAGGCGCTGGCGGAGATGCTGCGGGAACGGTCCGCCGCGTGGACGCTGCTGGTCACGGGTGCGGCGAGCGCACTCTGGTCGGCCTCCAGCTATCTGGCTGTCTTCCGCCGGGCCCTGCACCGCATGCACCACGTGGCGGACCGGCGCTCGGCCTGGCGTACCGCACACCGCCTGGTGCTCACCGCGCTCGCCCTGCTCGGACTGCTCGTGGTGAGCGCGCTCGTGCTCTTGCTGACGGGACCCGTGGCGGAGGCCGCCGGCCGTCTCTTCGGACTCGACGACACGGCGGCCGTGGCGTGGGGCGTCCTGCGCTGGCCGCTGCTGATGTGCCTTGTCGCCCTGCTGGTCCTCGTGGTGTTCCACACCGGGCCACGCCCGGCTCGCCGTCGTGGCCACAGCCTGCCCGGCGGCATCCTGGCAGCCGTTCTCTGGCTGACGGTCTCCGCCTGCTTCGCCCTGTACGCCTCCGTCCTCGGTGCCTACAGCAGGCTCTACGGCTCTCTCGCCGGCGTCGTGGTCTTCCTCGTGTGGCTGTGGCTGTCCAACCTCGCCCTGCTGGCGGGTGCCCAGTTCACGGCCGAACTGAGCGGCGCCGCGGCGGCCTTGGAGGAGACAAGCGCCTGACCCGGTGAGTTTCCCGTGGTTCCCGCCACGGCCTGCGGCCCGGCGGGAGGACGCACGCTGACGGCGCCGGCGGGCATGACGAGGTCAGGACGACGGGGCTCGGTGGCCGAGGCGTAGGCGTGGGCGAGGCACAGATCGGGGTCTCTCTCCCGCCCCAGCGGACGGTGATGATTCAGTCGCCGGCGCAGCGGAATCGATTGTCGAGGGTTGCGATGGCGATGTTTTCATTCGTAGCATCGCCGCATCCGAACGCCAGACCCCGGATCCCAGATCCAGACCCCAGATCCAGACCCCGGATCCCCGACCCCGGATCCCAGACCCAGACCCCGGATCCCGGACCCAGACCCCAGACCCCGGATCCCGGACCCAGATGACTGGATCGATAGCTCGCCAAAGCGACATCACGAGATCGCCAGATCCAAGGAGCACCTCGATGGACCGCACCCGCCTGCAGCAGCTCCTGGCCCGTGAGAGCGCCGAGGCCGAGCGTCGCAACCCGCGCTCCAAGGCCGCCTACGAGCGGGCCGACCACCTCTTCGGCCGGGTCCCGATGACGTGGATGAACAAGACCGCGGGTGCCTTCCCTCGCTACCTCGACACGGCGCGGGGCGCCCGGATCACGGACATCGACGGGCACGAGTACCTCGACTTCTGCCTCGGTGACACCGGCGCGATGGCGGGCCATTCGCCCGCGGTCGTGGCCGAAGCGGTGCGCAGCCGCTTCGCCGAGCTCGGTGGCGCGACCGCGATGCTGCCCACCGAGGACGCCGAGTGGGTGGGCGCCGAGCTCACCCGCCGGTTCGGTCTCGCCCGCTGGAGCTTCTCGCTGACCGCGACCGACGCCAACCGCTGGTCCATCCGGCTGGCCCGGGCGGTCACCGGACGTCCGAAGATCCTGGTGAACAGCTACAGCTACCACGGCAGCGTCGACGAGTCGCTGATCGTGGTCGGCCCGGACGGGCACGGCACCGCCCGCCCCGGAAACGTCGGCGCCCCCTGTGACGTCACGCTCACCAGCCGGGTCGCGGAGTTCAACGACCTGGCGCAGCTGGAGCGCGAACTCGCCCATGGCGACGTCGCCGCCGTCCTCATGGAGCCCGCGCTCACCAACATCGGCATCGTGCTGCCCGAACCCGGCTACCTGGAAGGTGTGCGAGAACTGACGCGCCAGTACGGCACGCTCCTCATCAACGACGAGACGCACACGTTCTCGGCAGGGCCCGGTGGCTGCACCGCCGCATGGGGCCTGGAACCGGACCTGCTCACCATCGGCAAGGCGATCGGCGGGGGCATTCCGGCCGGCGCGTACGGGCTGTCGGCGGCGCTCGCCGAGACGCTCCTCGACCGTGACGACCTGGACCTTGTCGACATGGGCGGAGTCGGCGGCACCCTGGCCGGCAACGCCCTCTCCGTCGCCGCGATGCGGGCGACCCTGGAACACGTCCTCACCGATGAGGCCTTCAGCGAAATGGCGAAGCTGTCGGAGCGGTTCGAGGCCGGGGTGCGCGCGGGGATCGACGCGTGGGCCCTGCCGTGGTCGGTGAGCCGGCTGGGCGCACGGACCGAGTACCGGTTCGCCGATCCGGCGCCGCGCACCGGCACGCAGTCCGCGGCGGCCGCCGACGCGGAGCTGGAGGACTTCCTTCATCTCTATCTCGCCAACCGGGGCATCCTGCTGACCCCGTTCCACAACATGGCGCTCATGTGCCCCGCGACCACGGCGGAGGACGTCGACCGGCACACCGACGTCTTCGCCGCCGCCCTGGCCGAACTGGTCGGCTGAACCGCGCCGTTGATCTTGGAGCGGGCGAGCCGGAGAGGAACAGCGTGGACGAGATCGACCGGGCCATTCTGCGGGAACTGCAGATCGACGGCCGTATCGCATATGCCGAACTCGGCCCCAAGGTCGGCCTGTCCGCGTCGGCGGCCCGCCAGCGACTGCAACGGTTGCTCGACACCCAGGCCGTACAGGTGGTCGGGGTCACCGACCCGATGGGCATGGGCGGCCAGTCGATGGCCCTGCTCGGCATCGCCGTGGACGGGGATCCGCGCGCGGTCGCCGACGCGCTGGCCGAACGGGCCGAGGTGGTCTACTCGGTGCTCACCTCCGGCGGCTTCGACCTGTTCGCCGAGGTGGTCTGCCCGGGTCCCAGAGACCTGCTGGACTTCGTCAACGACGTCGTACGCCCCATCGAAGGGGTCCACCAGGTCCAGTCGTTCCCGTACTTCGGGATCCACACGCACCGTTTTCTGTGGAACGTGGGCTGAACCCCGTGACGCCGGCGCAGGCTACGAGCCGACCACCCGGGACGGGGCAGGCTCGGGTGTCGCGACGGACACCCCGAGGGGGCGGGCCAGACCGATCACCCCTTCGTCCAGACGCTGCAGATGCCGCAGCACACGACCCGTGACGCGGTCGTGCCGAGGGGAACCCGGCTGGTCCGTCTCCAGCATGGAGGCGAGACTCGCGCCGGTCTCCACCACACCCTCGCTGTCGGCGTCCTCCACACGGGCGACGAGGACGTCGATGTTGTGGGCGATGCGCCGGCCGGCCCCCTTCAGGCGGGGATCCGCGGCGACGGTCTTGCTGTAGGGGAGAAGCTCGGCGGTCGCCGCCAGTGAGCGCGCGTGGTAGGCGCACGTCTCCAACAGGGCCACTACATAGCGAGCGGTCTGGCGGCGGCCCCGCAGCGGCGTGATCGGATGGGTCAACGGCTGCACGGAGGACCGCAGACTGTCCAGTGCCGTGTCGAGGTCCCGGGCCTTGTCCAGCAGATCGAGCGCGGGACCGCCGCTCAGCTGCTCCACCGCGGCGTCGGTGACGTCACCGAGCCGGGTCAGCACCGTGCCGAGGAGCTCGTCGGTACGGCGATCGGTGTGCACCGGCAGGACCACGGCGGCCGCGATCACCCCGCAGGCGGCGCCGAGCGCCGTCTCCTCGATGCGCAGCACGAGCACCGCGGCGCTGTAGGTGTTGAGCAGGGTGTACAGCAGCCCCAGCGCCGCCGTGACGAAGAACGACATCAGGGCGTACGACAGCGGTGCGGTGAAGAACATGGCGAAGACGAACAGCAGGACGAGTGCGAACGCCGTCCAGGTGTGGTGGCCCACCAGCCCCGCCAGGCCGACACCGGCGACCACGCCGAGCACGGTGCCCAGCAGCCGACGGTAGCCCTTGACCAGGATCTCCCCGGTGGACGACGTGTTCAGGAAGACGACCCAGCAGGTCAGCACCGCCCAGTACCAACGCTGACTGGACAGGAACTCCCCGCCCACGATGGCCAGCGCCGAACCCACCGACACCTGCACCGCGGCACGGGTCGTCGGACGCTCCAGCCCCTTGCGCACGTCCGGCTCCGGCTCCGGCTCCTCGGCCTGGGCGATGGCGACGTCCTCGGCGTCCAGTTCCTCACGGGAACGCGTTGTCGAGGGGGTGTCGTCGGACTCGTCCTGGGGCCCGTCGAGGGCCAGCCGCAGGCCCAGCACAGCGCGCGCCGCCTCGCCGATGCCGCGGAAGACGTCCTGGACGGGGGCCGAGGCGCGCGGCAGATTCTCCTCGTCCCGATAGCCGATCAGCCGGTTGCGCAGGTGGGCCACCGCGGCGCCGCGATTGTTCGGGGCCGGCCGTGCCACGAGCAGGCGCAGCGCGTGGAGATCGCGGCGCAGTGTCGCGGTCGTGTCGTCCTGCGCCCGCAGCCCGTTGCCGGGCGGGGGTACGGGCGCGTGCGGCAGATGCAGCGTGAGCGTGTCGGCCCGCTCGGCGCTGCGCGCGCTGAGGATGAGGACGCCGAGCCGCTCGGCGGCGATCTCGGCGTCGGCCACGCGACGCTGGACGAGTGAGGCGGCGGCCCTGTCGCTGGTGCCCTCCTCCAGCAGCCCCTGGATCATCATCGCGCTCTCGTGCAGGCGTGCCGTGTGCCGGCGTACGTCCTCCAGGGCCTTCTCGACGCGGTCCGGCCCGGCGTCGAGCAACTCGATCTGGGCGGACACCAGTTGAGCGAGTCGGGCTCGAAAGGCCCCGCGCAGTCGCAGCAGGATGCGTTCGGGCGTCTCGACGACCAGGGCGAACCGCACCACCGCGCTGCAGACGAAGGCGACCACCAAAGTGCCGCACAGCCCCGGAAGCGCGGAGACAGTGGCTCTGACGAACAGGGACACGAAGTACAACTGGAACCCGATGAGTCCCAGGGCCGTACCGCGATCACCGAACCGGCGGCTGTACACCGCGGCGAAGATCAGGGCGAGGAAGAAGAGGTCGCCGGCCACGACCTGGGTGCTCAGCAGCGCTCCCAGCGACATCGCCACGAGCGCCACGGGCAGGCCGAGCGCGAGCGTGAGGGCCTGTTCGCGCCACTGCTTCTCCTTGAT
Organism: Streptomyces sp. NPDC058246; assembly: GCF_042881985.1. Classification (NCBI taxonomy): domain Bacteria; kingdom Bacillati; phylum Actinomycetota; class Actinomycetes; order Kitasatosporales; family Streptomycetaceae; genus Streptomyces; species Streptomyces sp. NPDC058246. The sequence goes on from NZ_JBHVWZ010000004.1 coordinate 178,133, forward strand.
GGCGAAGGTCGCGACCATGGCCGCGATGGCACCGGCCACCATGTGAGTCACATCGACCTTGAGCAGCGCGAGGACCGCGAGGGTGAGGGCGATGGAGCCGGCCGTCCGCAGCCCGGCCATCAGCCGGAGCAGCCCGGGGTCGGATGCCGAGAAGCGGTCCCAGATCCCGGTCCGGCCCGCTCGTGTCACTGTCCTCACGCCGCCGCTTTTCTCCGCTCTTCGCCATGATCCGGAAGTTCCAGCATGGCACGCGGCACCGCTCCACCGCCCCAGGGGCCGACGCCGGCGCAGCTCTTCGACGACTTTCCGTTTGCAGCCGCCACGAGTGAGCAAGCGAGTTCCCGGACAGTCGACCGTGCCGGCAGAAAGGACCCTTCATGGCAGCCACCGAGACCGATCCCGTCGAGGCCGGCGTCGATCCGGAGGCCGTCAAGCGGCACCGCACCCTGTTCAGGGCGGTGAGACGGCGCAGGAACCCGCCGCTGCGGCGCACCGACATCACGGTCACCGACGAGGCGGCGGTGAAGCGCGCGGTGAAGGCGGCCTCGCTCGGCAACGCCATGGAGTGGTTCGACTTCGGCATCTACAGTTACCTCGCCGTCACCATCGGTCATGTCTTCTTCCCGTCCGGGAACGGCACCGTCCAGCTCCTCTCGTCGTTCGCCACCTTCGCGGTCTCGTTCCTGGTGCGCCCGGTCGGCGGCATGGTCTTCGGCCCGATGGGGGACCGGATCGGGCGGAAGAAGGTGCTGGCACTGACCATGATCATGATGGCGGTCGGCACCTTCGCCATCGGACTGATCCCGTCGTACGCCGCCATCGGCTTCTGGGCTCCCGTGCTGCTGATCCTCTTCCGGCTCGTGCAGGGCTTCTCGACCGGCGGTGAGTACGGCGGCGCCTCCACGTTCATCGCCGAGTACGCGCCGGACCGGCGCCGAGGGTTCTTCGGCAGCTTCCTGGAGCTGGGCACGCTCGCCGGATACGTGGGGGCGGCCGGCCTGGTGACGGTGCTGACGGGCGTGCTGGGGAGCGGCGGCATGGAGTCCTGGGGCTGGCGGGTGCCGTTCCTGGTGGCCGGTCCCATCGGTCTGGTCGGCCTGTATCTGCGGCTGCGGCTGGACGAGACGCCGGCGTTCCAGAAGCTGGAGGACGAGTCCTCGCACAAGGCGTCCGACGCCGCCTCCGCGGTCGAGGCGACCGCCAAGGGTGACCTGGCGAAGATCTTCCGGGACTACTGGCCGACGCTCATCCTGTGCGTCTGCCTGGTCGGCGCCTACAACATCACCGACTACATGCTGCTGTCGTACATGCCCACGTACCTGTCGGACGAGATGGGCTACAGCGAGACCCACGGGCTGCTCATCCTGATCGCCACGATGGCGGTCCTCATGCTGATCATCAGCCAGGTGGGGAAGCTCTCCGACCGCTTCGGCCGCAAGCCGCTGCTCATGGCGGGCATGCTGGGCTTCCTGGTCCTCTCGGTCCCGGCCTTCCTGCTGGTCCAGCAGGGCGGCCTGGCGGCGGTCTCGGCGGGCATGCTGATGCTCGGTCTCTCCCTGGTCTGCATGCTCGGCACCATGTCGGCGGCCCTTCCCGCGCTGTTCCCGACCCAGGTCCGTTACGGCTCCCTGTCCGTCGGCTACAACCTCTCCGCCTCGCTCTTCGGCGGTACCACCCCCTTGGTGATCACCGCGCTGATCTCCGCCACCGGCAGCGACATGATGCCCGCCTACTACGCGATGGCCGCGGCCCTCGTCGGCGTGATCGCCGTGGCGTGCATGAAGGAGACCGCACAGCAGCCGCTGGCCGGATCCCCGCCCTCCGTCGGCACGCCGGAGGAGGCCGCCGAACTGGTGGAGAGCCAGGCACCGGCACCGAGGTTCTGACGATCACGGAGACCGGCGGACAGCGCCGAGGAGGCCCCCGGGCCCGACGGGCCGTCGGCGACGAGGCGATACTGGAGTCGGACGGAGCGGAAGCTCCTTCGGCCGGGCTTCACGCTCGTCGGGACGGCACGTCGTTCCGTGCTCGTGGAGGGCACTGATCGTGGCAGTTGATCTCGCCGTTCGGCCGCACGCCAGATGCCGGGCCGACCGCGTGGCGACGTGCCGCTGCCGATGACTCCGAGGAGAGCCGTTCATGACCACGGCGAAGGATCTGTTCATCACCGCCCTCGACCCGCGGCCGAGTCCTCCCGTCGGGCAGGGCGACCTGTCGCTCGCACTCGCGGGAGCCGAGCTGATCGATCTCCTCGCTGCGGAGGCCGCCACTCTCGACGGCGACCGCATCGTGCCGAACGTGCACCCGGCGCCGGACGATCGGCTTTTGGGCGAGGCGTCGTCGGCACTGGTCCGGCAGGTGCCGTACGAGCGGGTCGAGGACTGGCTGTGGCGCAGGGGCCGTGACCTCGCCGCGGTCTACCAGGCCGCCCTGGAGGAGGCCGGTGACCTCACTCCCCGACGACGTGGCCGGGCGCTCTTCGGCGCCGACCACCTGACGCCGGCCGATTCGGATGCGCGCAGCCGGGCCATGAGCCGTTGGACGGCGGGAGAGCCCGTGCTCGCCGCCCTCGCGGCGGCCGTCGGGATCCCGAGCGAGCAGCCCACGGACGCACCGGACCTCGACGACGAGGCGGTGACGACCGTGCTGGCCGTCGTCAACGACGCGGTGATGGAACTGGAAGCCGTACGCCAGCGGCGTGCCATCGAAAAAGCGGCCTTCGCCAATATCTGGCGAGGCCCCTGACCACCACGCGGGCGCGGACGAGACGGCCCCCTTGCCGGTCGTGGGCGGTCCGAACCCCGCGGTGATCACTCGGATGTGTCTGGCGTCTCCGGCCTGTCCTCGGCGCCGGGCACATCCTCCGGGAGGGCCGCGTCGCCCGGCGTACGCCGAGACCGCATGGTGTCCGCCACGCGCTGAAGGGTCTTCCCCAGCGGGCTCGGCGACCACTTGCCCCGCCTGTCCCGTCCGTGCGAGATCTCGCCCGCGGCGGAGACCGTGCCCCGGAACTCCTTGAGCTCGGCCAGCGCCGCATGCGCGAGTTCGGTCGCCTCGCGGTACAGGTCGCGGGACTTGGTCATGGCGTCGAGCGCTTCGGCGTAGGAGGCCACCTGCGCGCGTGCCTGCGCCAGTTCCTCTTCGAGGGTCATCAGCCGCCAGTCCGCATGCAGAGCGGTGAGGGCTGCCGCCGCGTCTTCCGGCAGCGGCCACGGCAGGGCGGCATAGCGTACGACCTTGTCCAGGAGCTCAGTCGGCTCCGAACCGTCGAGGAACACACTGCGCACACCGCATTCCTGCTCGTCGTACCCGAGCCGGGCGGGTGTGCCGGGCAGAATGACGGCTCCACCGCGCGGGACCCGCGTCCCCACGTCGTACAGCGCCCAGTTGACGGCCTGGAACTGCTCGGGCGCGGCGCGGTGCTCCACGACCCGATGCCGTAGACCCGGCGGGAGCAGGCGCGTCAGAGGGAGGCGGCCGCCGTCGCCGGGAGTCATCGCCTCATGGACGACGACGTTGATGCTCCAGCTGTGGCGCGCGGCATCCCTGAGCCGGCGACGCAGTACCGCGTCCTCCTTCGGGAGCGGATTGATGTCCTGGAGGCGAAGGCCGGCCACGACGTCGTGGTCCCAGGAGGCGTCGTCCTCATCGGGCCAGAACATCGTCGCGGGGGAGGGCCAGGAGAGATCCCAGGGCTGTTCGGCCTCGGCCGCCAGCGTCCAGCGGCACTCGTTCTCCGCGCGCTCGCGCCCGTCGACGGTGAGTCGCGCCCGTACCGTGACGGCGTCCCGCACGATCCAGCGGGCCTCGAAGACATGGTCGTCGGAGGGCGCGGAACGGTCCGCCTCCCGGAAGTCCTGGATCGTCTCGTTGGTCTTCAGCTTCCGGAGGTTGTCCCGAAGGACCTCCTCGGGGGCGGGTCCGGCGTGGCGCCCGCTTGCCAGCCAGACGGTCTCCGGGGCCGTGGGACGGTCGGTGTGGGTCTTCGGCATGGGTCACTTCGCGGGTGGGGAGCGGTGTGCCCTCCCAGTATGGTCAGCGCAGGTCACGGGGTGAGAGGCGAGGTGTGCGGAGATCACGGACATCCCGGTTTGCGGGGCTCTGCCTGATTTGTTGCCCCTGGGACTCGCTCGTGCCGCTCCGGCAGGCGGGTCGTGCCGCTCCGACACGCGGGTCGTGCCGCTCCGACAGGCGGGTCGTGCCGCTCCGACACGCGGGTCGTGCCGCTCCGACAGGCGGGTCGTGCCGCTCCGACACGTGGCTCGTGTCGGAGCGGTCGGTCGTCGGCGGACGGTGGTCGGCTCGGTCAGGCCGTGTGGAGGGTGAGCCCGTAGCGGTTGAGGATCTCGTTGAGGGGCTGGTACCAGGTCTCGCCACCGCTGGTGCAGTTGCCCCAGCCGCCGGAGGTCACGCCCTGCGCCTGGTCGCCGCTGATGAAGGAGCCACCCGAGTCACCGGGCTCGGCACAGACGTTCGTCTTCGTCATCTGGTGCACGGCGCCCTGGCTGTAGTTGACGGTCTCGTTCTTGGCGAGCACGGTGCCGCAGTGCCAGTGCGAGGTGGAGCCCGAACGGCAGATGGACGCTCCGATCGGCGCCTCGGCCGAGCCGCGGACCAGCTGGTCGGAGACCGTTCCCCAGCCCAGGACCACGGGCACGGTCCACCAGCCGCTGCCGACGTTGACCCAGGCGTAGTCGTTGTCGGGGAAGGAGGAGCCCTGGAAGTTGCCGATGTAGCTGTGGTCCCAGCCGCTCACGCCGGCACCGGCCTGCCCGCAGTGCCCGGCCGTGACGAAGCCGCCGTACACGGAGAAGCCGATGGAGCAGCGCACGTTGCCCGTGTAGTACGGATCTCCGCCGACCGTTCCGGCCGCGAGCGTGCGCGGCGCCTGGCGCACGGTGCGGACGGTCACCGGGCCGGCCTTCCGGGCCCACGCCATGAACGCCCGGACATCGTTGTCATCCTTCCGGTCGGCGGCCACACCGACCACGACCGAGCTGCTCTCGGGGTCGACGTGCCAGCTGGTGACGCCGGACGGTGCGTCGTGGGCGTCGATCCGCACCATGGTGGCGTCGAGCTGCCGCTCGGTGTGCTCGACGAGGGCGACCCGGGCGCCGGTGGCCTCGACGGCCTCCCTCCGGGAGCTGTCGGTGATCGCGACGGTGAGTATGCCGTCCTTCGCTTCGAACCACGAGCCGCCGTAGGAGCCGGCCGCGGCGCGCTCGGCGGCCCGTTGGACGTCTCGCGCGGACGTCTCGGCCGCGAGGCGGGCGGTGGCCTGGTCCTTGGACAGTCCGAAGTCCCGCTGCATGGCGGTCAGCAGGGCCGTGGAGGCCGGGGCGGTGGTGGTGGCGCCGGCTGATTCGGTCGCGGTGGCGTGGGTGTCGGCGGCGGATGCCTGGGTGCCGAGCGCGGCGGCCACGGTGGTCATCAGAAGGGCCACGGACATGCCGGCGCGCAGAACTGTTGTGCGTCTCAAGGGAGTTGCCTCTCGTCGTTCCGGTCGTGGGGAGTGGAGCGGAAGGGCAGGGTGAGAGCGCTCTCACAGGTGTGCGACGACGAGGTTAGCGAGGGACAGCGGTCAGGTCCATGCCAATGACAGCCGCGGCTGTGGATCGACGGGTCGCGGGCGCCCGACCAGAGCGATGTCGGGGTCGCGAGGGCTCGACCAGAGTGGCGTCGGGTGGGGCGGGCCGCGACGGCTTGGCCCCGCTGGCTCGGTGGCCTGCGACGACCGCCGGTCGGGGGTCGACGCCGACCCCTCTCGAACGCGGAGGCGAGTCCGTGAAGCAACCAAGGGACTGTGGATCGGCTCTGACCGGCTGGACTGTCAAGGGCATCGAGAGGGGAAGCGGGCATGCACGCACCCGCACGGGCACGGCCGGTCAGGCTCACTGTCGCGGCGGCTCTGCTCGGCCTGATCACCGTGTCCTGTGGCGGCGGCAGCACCACGCCGAAGTCGCCCGCGTCCCGTACTACCGCCGAACATGGCTACGAAGCGGCGTACGACGCCGGATGGCGTGAAGGCGAACGCCTCTTCAAGGACGGTGGCAAGGGCGCCGGGGTCCGCGAGGTGGTGTGGGGAGGCTGCGTCCGCCGGTCACTTACGGCTCAGCCGCACAACGTCGTGGAGAAGGACCGCGGGGCCTGGGTGCTGGGCTGCAAGCAGGCCGTGGGATCGGGAACGGACCGTCATCCGCCGACCAGGTGGGTGACACGCCGCGAATCCGATCCGGACCTCCTGGCCCGGTTCCGGTCCTGGGCCCTTGCGAACGGAGCGAAGCAGCCCGCGCGGCAGATCGGTCAGGTGGTCCTCGTCCACCTCGGGGACCGGGACTACGACGTCGAACTCGCCACCGCCTACACCGGCACGAGTGCGAAAGCCGGAGTGAAACAGCTGGCAGACGCATTCGCGACCTGGTGGGACGGCGACGACGGCGACAACGCCCGCGCGTGGAACCTCATCGTCTCCGCCCGGGACGGCAAGCACCTCATCACCCGCAACCTTTGACAGGCGATACGGACATCCTGATCGTCCGCGATGCCGGCCACGACGCTCCACGCCTGGCATATCTCCTTCCCGACCTGCCCGTTGAGGCACTCGGGCGGCCGCGCTCGGACCGGGTCATACGCCGGCCCACCACGCGCACGACCGCGTCGCCGCGGGAAATGACCAGGTCGAGGGCAGTGTCGACCAAGGCCGTTCGTCGTGCCGTTCCCGTCGCTCCGCACCCAGGTCCGGGATGCGCGCATGGACCTGGCGCTGGACGCCGGTGAGCAACCGGGCAGGCCTCTCGGAGAGTTCGTCTTCCTCCAGCAGCGCCTGACCGTCGTGAAACGACATCACGCAGCGGGTCGCGGGGGCGCCCGCCGCCATCGTCCCGGCCGGGGAGCCCACAGCCGGGTGCTCGATCCGATGCGTGCGCATGCCGCGACCTCGGTCGCTTCTGTGCTCCGTGGGGCAGACAGGGGAGACCGGGGCCGACACCTCCTGCGACGCGTCCGGCAGCGCGGACAAGGCAGGGGAGGCGCCGACCCTCACGCCGTTCGCGACGGGCCCTCAGGTCGTCGACCGGTACCGCGCCGACATCGTCGTCGGCGCGACGAAGGCACCGACCGGGGCGTACGTGGACCGCGACCATGTGAGCCGCTCGTGGCGAGGCGTCGTACGACCCGCTGCGCGAACGGAACCCGCGGGACGCCACGGAGCGCTGCGCGCCCGCGTACGTCGGCTGACCGCGGTCCCGCGTCGCGGACCGGGAGCCACGGACGGTCAGAATTCGCGGTCGATACCGGTGACGGCGGCCGGCCCCAACGGGGCGTCGTCCTCGGACAAGCCGCTGTCCCGCAGGGCGCCGGTGACGAGGCGCACCGCTTCGGCTTCGGCGCCGCGCATGTCGGAGGCCTCGACTTCCAGGCGGACGGAGAACGTGTGGTTCTCATCGACCGTCAGCAGACTCAGCTCTTCGGTCTCGCCCAGGTCCGTGTTCTGCGGGTCCTGCGGGCGCAGCCTGCGTTCCACGTCGAAACGCGAGGCATCGGAGATGCCGTGGACGAACGTCCCGGGGACGGTGATGACGTAGGTGGTCACAGGCGCTCCTCGCGTGGGGGGTTTCCTCGGTGCTGACGGGTCTGGTGCCTTCCGGAGATGCGGTCGGTGGCGTGATCGCCCGTATACCCCGCATTCTGCGGGACACCCGCGGGGTTCTTCGCGTCGGCGCCCTGCGTGGGGTGCGGTAATCGGGTGGCGTCACGGTCGCCCCACGGCTGACGTTTCGGTTGACCAGCTCTTCGTTTCTCGTCCTCGGCGTCATCGGCACATGGGGTGAGGCAAGGGCGTACGACGTGACGGTGGAGGCGGCTCGTACGGTGGCGCCGTTCTGGTCGGCGGCGCACGCGCAGGTGTACGCGATCGCCCGGAACCCGCGGTGCATCCGCGTGCCCTGGTGCCGGGTGCGTCTGCTTCCTACGAGGTTCCTATGAATCCACGAGGCGATTGAACGCAGCGGAGCGCGTCTGCGTATGGGGCGGGGGATTTCCATGCCGACCCGACCACGACGCGTAGGAGCACTTCCTTGAGACGCAACACGCGCAGACGCCCCAAGGGCGCAAGACGCGCCACCTCTGCAGCAGTCGCGCTGATACTGGGGGGAGGCGGGCTGGTAGCCGCCAACGTCTACGCGTCGGCGACCGAAAGTGGTTCGGCCGAGCAGCCGAACGCGAACGACCACGTCCTGTCGTCGGGGGCCGCCACGATCGACTGCCCGGACGTCGGCAGTCAGCTGACGGCGGTTCCGGACCCGGCGCGGGAGGACGTCGACAAGGAACTCGCCACCCTGGACCAGCAGATCGCCGAGGCCTACCAGCGGCTGCAGAACCAGGCGCAGACCATCGGCCAGGACAGCGGCGCCGTCGACAGCGCGATCATGAATCCGCTGAAGGAGGACCGGGCCGCGGCGATCGACCGGATCGTGAACGTCATCGATCGCGACGGGGACCGCCCGCAGGGGCTGGAGGCACTGGCGGCCTGTACCCTCCGTCCTTCCGGCGACCCGTCCGGCAGCGGTGACAACGCCGGGCAGGGCGGCGCCGGTCAGAGCGGTGACGAACAGAACCAGGGCGGCGATCCGGGTCAGGGCAACCAGCAGAGCGGCAGCGGCGGCCAAGCGGGCAGCGGGGGGCAAGCAGGCAACGGGGGGCAAGCGGGCAACGGACCCGTGGCCGCCGACTTCGCGGACATCAACACCGTCCAGCCCAGCGCGCAGAGCCCGCGGCCCGGGAACGGCGCCTCCCGGGGCGACTTCACCACCAGCTGCGGGGTGAACGCCAACGGCCTGTTCAACTCCGACAACGTGATCGTGGCTCCCGGCGTCACCAACGGTGCCCACCACTTCCATGACTACGTCGGCAACCAGGCCAACAACGCCTTCGCCAGCGACGACGACTTGGCCAACGCCGACACGACGTGCGAGAACAAGGGCGACAAGTCCACCTACTACTGGCCCGTGCTGCGGCTGCAGAACGGCACCCGGGAGCGGGACGCGGGGGCCGCGGGGGGTGGAACCGAAGGCAACGCCGGCGAGATCGTCACTCCCAAAGAGGTCACGTTGACGTTCGTGGGCAACCCGCGCGACAAGGTCACGGCCATGCCGCGACTGCTGCGCATCATCACCGGTGACGCCAAGGCGTTCGTCAACGGAAACGCCAACGCCAACGCCTCGTGGAGCTGCACCGGGTTCGAGGACCGGCAGCTGAAGGACAAGTACCCCATCTGCCCGAAGGGCAGCGACGTGGTCCGCACCTTCAAGTTCCAGAGCTGCTGGGACGGCCAGAACATCGACAGCGCCAACCACCGCACCCATGTGGCCTTCACGGACGCCGAGGGCAACTGCCCCGACAACTTCCGGGCGATTCCGCAGCTGGTGCAGCGCATCGTGTACGACGTCGCCGCGCCGAGCCTGCGGGACGGCGGCCGCACGACACCGTTGTTCGCGGTGGACTCCTTCCCCGAGCAGCTGCACAAGCCGGTCACGGACCACGGCGACTTCATCAATGTCTTCGACGACGACCTCATGCAGGAGATGGTCGGGTGCATCAACGAGGGCCGGCAGTGCGGTTCGGGCGCCGGCCCGGGCACAGGCACCGGTCAGCCCCAGGAGCCGTCCGGCACCGGTCAGCCCCAGGACCCCTCCGGCACCGGTCGACCTCAGGACCCCTCCGCCACCGGGGAGCCGCAGCAGCCTTCGGGATCGGACGCGCCGCAGGAGAAGCCGACAGCCACTCAGGAGGCTCCGTCCGACGGGAAGGGGGACACGCACACCACCGACCCCCAGGGCGGGCAGACCTCCGAGCCCACAGCCGGCACGCCCGCCACCGAACCGGCGGGCGGGGCTTCACCCACAGCCCCCGTCAGCGCGGAACCCAAGGCCGACGTGACGCCGTCCGCCGCCCAGGGCCATGCGGCACCTTCCTCGCAGGGCGGCTCGCACCACGATCACGGCAGCGAAGTGGGCAGCGCCGCGCAGACACCGCCGCCGACCGCCGGGACGGACCCGTCCGCGGCGGCGCAGACCGAACCGCAGGCGGTCCAGGGCGGCCTGGCCGCCACCGGCACACAACTGTGGCCGGCCGCGGTCGGGGCGATCTTCGTGATCGCCGGCTTCGTGCTGCTCCGCCGCATCAGGCGTACGCACATGTGACAGCACGTCTTGAGGGCAAACGCACATGTGACAGCACTCTTGAGGGCGCACGCGCAGACGACAGCACGTCATGAGGGCGCTGAGTATGGACGGGGCCTGCCCGGGCAGGCCCCGTCACTGTTCCCCCCGGGCGCCACCTCGCCGAGGGACGGGAGGGTCGATCTTGCCGATCGATATGCCGCGTGGGGAAGATCGGGCATGAAGAGAATTCTGGTCGCGGGGAGCACCGGCGCAGGAAAGACGACCCTGGCCCGAGCGGTCGCCAGGCGTCGGGCGATTCCTTTCCACGAGATGGACGCGCTGGCCATCGTCGGCCCCGACTGGCGGGAGAACCAGGGGCTGCTCGAGGACGTGTCGCACATCAGCTCCGGCCCTTGCTGGGTCTTCGACTCCTTCGGCCATCCGGCCGTGCGCGAGCTGTTGTGGGACCGTGCGGACACGATCGTGTGGCTGGACTACTCACGGGCGGTGGTCATACGCCGCGTGCTGCGCCGATCAGTCGCCCGCACCCTGTTCCGGCGCCGGATCTTCGGCGGCAACGTCGAGACGGTGCGTTCGTGGTTCAGCGTCGAGCACCCCGTCCGGTGGGCCTGGTCGCAATACGCGGGCCGCAGGGCCGACATCGCCGACCGCTGCGCCGACGAACAGTTCGCGCCCCTCGACGTCATCCACCTCAGGACCCCGCGAGCGGCGAGGGCCTGGCTCGACACCGTAGGTGCGGCCGACCGCCCGAGGTGACCACAGCGCAACCGGTCGCACGCCGCCGGGCGCGAGACACGGCACCCCTGCCCGCCTTCTGCGGCGCCGCGTAGGAGCCGCCCGCCAGATGCGCGACGGCGGTCCCCTCCTTGCATGACTTCCGTACCTATCCGGCTCCTCTCCGGTCCCGTCGGGCCAAGAGCCCGCCATCGTGGAGTGGGTACGGCGACCAAGTGGGCGCTGCCATCAAGCGAGCACTGCCACCGAGCGGGCAGAGCGACCAAGGGATCATGGGGGAACTGCCATGCCGATGCTGCTGATCAAGGGCGCGTACAGGATCGTCGGGGCCAGTCCGGACGGCGACTCGGTGCGCTTCTACCCGGACGACCCCGGGCAGTGGGATCTGCTGCCCGGCCGGAAGGTACGCCGCAACAAGGCCGGTGGTGCCCAGCTCCGGCTGGACGGCATCGACTCTTTGGAGACCCACTACCGCCCGCCGCACGGCCCCGAGCTCCACCAGCCGGCACCGTTCGCCGACCGGGCCGCCGCAGCGCTGCTCGACTGGCTGGGCTTCGCCGACGTGGAGCGCGGCGCCAACGGGATCGTCACGCGCGGCCGGCCGGACTCCGTGCCCGGATACGTCCTGACCCGCAACGCGGACATCCACGGGCGCTGCGTGGCTCTGGCCGGTCGCGGGGGCGAGGCTCCCGGCCCCGGCGGCGGATTCGTCACCGTCACCACCGAGCACCTGCGCGAGACGGCCAACCACCACCAGCTCGGCGAAGGCCTCGCCTACCCCACCTTCTACCGCAATCTCTTCGTCGACCTGCGCCAGGAGCTGACCGCGGCCGCGCAACAGGCGAGGCAGGGCGGCCAGGGGCTGTGGCCCCGGGACCAGACCGAGAGCGGGGCGAAAGTGGAAGGACGCAGCACCCTGACCGACTCGGCGGTGCTGCTGCCCAAACTGTTCCGCCGTCTGGCGGACTACCTCCAGCTCAACGACGGCGACCCCTCCCTGGACGGCTTCCGTGCCTATCTGGGACAGCGCGACGACCGGCTGTTCATCCTCTCCACCGGACAGTGGACGGGCTTCGACACGGTGGTGGAGGTCACCAACGGCGACACCGTGCGGCTCAACCGCCCTGCGGAGGACCTTGTCTTCGACGAGAAGTAGTACCTCACCGCCCCATGGGCCGAGACCGGCTGCCGGGACACTCCGCGAGGCCGGGAAGGACGAGTGGAGGGCGCCGGTGAGACGCTGGAGGGAACGGCGTCGGCGGTCGAGGGAGGTGCGGCCATGAGGCGTCCGGTCGACCGGCGCACGGTGCTGCTCGGCGCCGGCGGGCTGCTGGTGGCTGCCGTCGGCTGTTCGAGATCGACGCCGACCGGAAGCCGCGCCGAACCTGCCTCTTCCGGATCCTCTCCTCGTACGTCCCCTTCGCACTCCGCTCCCTCCTCGGCCCCGTCCCTGCCCGCGACCACGGTGTGGCAGCCGAACCGGGGTGACGTCGAACCCGCCGTGAAGCTGCGGGCCGTGCGCGTCGTCGAGGCCATCGGAGCCTGGACCGCCGGGCAGGGCGGCGCGGCGGCGGCGAAGCGACAGGTCGCCGCGCTCGGTGCGGCGCCCTCACTCGTGGACCAGGCGGGCGCGCTGCTGCCGTCGGCCGACGAGGCGGCGCTCCAAGTGGTCGACGTGCAGTACGGCGGCATTCTGTCCGACTCCGCCAGCGTCCTCGTGGTGTGCCGCCAGTGGGTGCCGGGACGTGCGGGCGGTACCACCGTCGACGTACGGCTGAGCCGTGCGCGGCCCGAGTGGACGGTCACGGCGCTGCACCCGGCGCACCCCGGCGCGGCGGCGTCGTCCTTGCCGGCCGCCGCGCGGCAGGCGCTCGCCGCCCCGCGGATCGTGCTGCCGCCCGCGGCGCAGGCCGACATCCGCGGCGGCGGTGTCCACGCGAGCGTGCTGCGGGCGCTGCTGGAGCTGTCCGGGACGTATCGGATGTACCTCAGCGTGGTGCGCTCCGGGCATCCGCTGGACGTGTTCGGCACCAGCCGGCCCAGTGACCATCCGCGGGGCCGGGCCTTCGACGTGTGGCAGATCGACGGGCACGCGGTGGTCGACCCGGGCACGTCGCGGCGGCTGGTCGAGTCCTTCATGCGGGACGCCGCGGCGGCCGGGTCGTACAACGTGGGCGGCCCCCTCCAGCTGTCGGGGGGCTCCGGCAACCAGTTCTTCTCGGACGCCACGCACCACGACCATGTGCACGTGGGCTTCACGTCCTGAGCCGACGATGAAGGGCGAGCAGGCTCCCGTAGCGGCGGTCCGACCACTCGTCAGGACGTCGGCAGGGGCGCGGTGCGAGCGCGCGGTTGTCCGCACAGCGGCATCCGGAACGGACCAGCGGGTCGGCCGGACCCGGTGCCGGTGAGCGCACGCCCCGAGCGACGGGCGTGCGCTCACCGGTGACCGACTCGGCGGGCCTACGAGGGGTCATGCACCTTTCCGGTGAACACCGGCCCGGTGCGCGGCTGACCCGAGTCGTCGTACACGGTGGTCTGGATTCGCACCGTCTCCTCCGGCTCGGTCAGTCCGTCCGTGACGGTGGGGATGGTCACCTCCGCGTTCGTCCGGCCGGCCGGGACACTGGCCGAGAAGGTGAGTCCGCCCACCGAGGACAGCGGCCGCGACGGCCGCGGTGACGCGCCGGAACTGTCCAGCAGCCACTGGGGGTCGACATCGGTGGTGGACAGTTCCGCGCCACCGGTGACGGGCAGGACGCCGAACTCCGCCAGGATCTCCGTGTCGGCCACCGCGGAGAGGGACACCCGCCAGGTCAGGCGCCGGCCCTCGGCGACCCGGTCGGCGACCGGCGTCACCGTGACGGCGGGCAGCGGGTCGTCGTTGCGGACGGTGACGCCTCCGCGGTGGGCGCCGACGACCGCGCCGCGGACCGCCTTCACGAAGACGTCGTGCGAGACGTCGTAGCCGAAGCGCGTGTTGCCCCGTACCTCGACCGGTACGTCGATGCTGTGGCTGCCGGGCCGGACCGTCACCTCGCGTGCCGTGGCCCCGTCCGAGGCCGGATCGGCGACGAACAGGCGGACCGTGCCGCTGCCGTGCCCGGAGACGTTCACCGGCACGTGGTAGGTCCGCACTCCGGAGTTCCCCTCCTTGACCGTCAACCGGCCGATGTCGACACGGGGCAGCGCGGCGGCCCGCACGGTCGGCGTGCCGGCGCGCCAGCCCCAGGCGTCCATGAGCCAGGCCCGTCCGGACCGGGTGCGCGGGATGAGCTCCAGGGCCGTCACTCGGTGCAGGTCGAGTCCGCCGCGGGTGGCGGCGGTCAGCGGTACGCGGACCTCCTGGCCCCAGAGGGAGGCGGTGCGGTCGGTTCCGGGAAGGCCGTCGAGGCGTACCCGCCCCAGGGTCGCCCGATGGCCCGCGGCGTCGGCGAGGGTGACGTCGAGCCGGGTGTCCCTGGCGTTCGGCGGCACGATCACCCGAAGGGCCAGGGCCTTGGACCCGGCGACGGAGACCGCCCGCGCCGGACGTACCCGCACCGTGGAGCCGGAGCCGGCGGCTGTCCAGTGCAGTGCCACCGCACGCCGGCCGGGCTCCTTCGACGTCTCCCACTGGGCGAAGTGCGGCGAGACGCCTCCCGCGTCCGGATGCAGGCAGGCGGTGGTCGTATCGGTGTCCACCTCCGCGCACAGTCGGCCGCCGTCCACGGCGACCTGGTCGTCCGGCAGGAAAGCCGCCGTCCGGCGTCCGCCGACCGCGTGTGTGAGAACGCGCGCGGGGTCGGCCGAGGGCGCGCGCCGGTTCGAGCCGTCCAGCAGCGGACGCACCCGGTCGTCGCTCGCGACGAACAGCCGTGCCGCTGCGGCGATGTACGTCGCACCGGCGGCCTGCTGCTGACGGGCCGTCAGCCGGGTCGCGGTGCCCGGCGAGCACACCCGGTCCGGCTGGTCCCCGGCCCAGAAGTCGTCCTCCGCCGGTGCCTGGGCCTGTCCCGGCGTCCACTCGGTGTTGAAGAAGTTGTGGTTGGCGCCGACCACGTAGACGGCGCTGTGCAGGGCGGCGCCGCGGCTGACTCCGCGCGTGCCGTCCACGTACATCTCGCCCTGCAGATCGGAGACGTCGCCGTCGCAGCCGGGCAGGATCGTCGCCGACGGCACGTCGGGAGTCGGGTTCTGCCCGAAGATCGTGGGGCCGATGAGGACGGTGCCGCGGATGTGCCAGCGCACCGGGCCCCGGTAGCCGTCCTGGTCGGCCGGCGGCGGGTAGAGGCTGTCCATGGCGGCCCGGTTCACGCCCTCGCCGCCTCGCGAGTGGCCCACCAGCAGGACGCGCGACAGATCGGCCGGTGCCGAGCTCCGTACGATCCGCGGTGCCGAGGCCGGGTGCGCCGCCCAGTCCGCCCAGCGGGCCAAGTGCTGCCGTACCAGCGATGATCGAGCCTGTGCGCCGCCGTCCTCGGCGGCGTAGTCCTGACCGTTGATGCCGTTGGCGGAGAGCGAGACGGTCACGTATCCCTGGGAGGCCAGCAGTTTCTGGTCGTGCAGGTAGCCCCGGTGGCTGGGGATCGGCTTCGACCCCGCGGGGCAGGGCCAGTCGCCGGTCACGTCCTCACCGTGGCCGGTGTAGCAGGTGGAGTGGCGGCCGTGCAGGAACAGGGCCAGCGGGCGGTGCCCCGGGGCGGTGGTGGGCGCGACCACCACCGCGCGCATCTCCACGGGTGCGGCCAACCCGGGCAGCCGCACCGAGGGGAGCGTGTACTCGCCGGTGACCGTCCGGTACGTGCCCGGCTTGCCGGGGTCAACCGCGTTGGCCGGAAGCCGGGTAGGCGGCTGGGTGGTGACCCCCGGTCGTCGGCTCGGCCCGGCCTCGGCGGCGCCTGCCACGTCCAGACGGCGTCCGCCGGCCCGTGCCCGAAGGTCCGACAGCTCCTCACGTCGCGCATCGGGCAGCGCGAGCACGAACGTACGGCCGTCCCGTGAGCCGACCGGCCGTCCGAGCAACCGGTCTCCGGCGTAGAACTCGACACCGGAGTCGCTCACGGGCACCGGATCGTCCGAGCGCCAGACCAGTTGTCTCGCCGCCCCCTCGCCGGTGATCTGCCAGCCCACCGGCAGCTGTCCGCCGGAATCCGCGGAGGGCGCGGACCGTGCGGCACCGGCTGCCGCCGGTTCCGCGTGGCCAACTCCTGGCGATCCCGCCATCATGGCCACTAACGCCGTAGCGGCGACCCCTATTCGCCGGACACGGATCAAAGGTCTTCTCCTCTTGGTCGGCCTGCCCTGTGCGTCCCGGGAAAGATCCCGGAACACTCCCCGCCCCACGAGGACGGAAGCCGAGCCCAAGGGGTTGCCTGACCTCACACGCGCATCGGGCCTGCCTCAACGGCCCAGTGACGGCGTGGCCTTGGTACCTCCGGCGGGCACTCTGCCGTGCGGCCGCGGATTCTCGGCCGGACTCCGGGGCACGCCACGCCCGTGACGGCCGGGCCGTGAGCACCCGGCGGGCGGCGACCGGCGCACAGGCCGGCCGTGGCGGGGCGTGCCGGTTCACCACGTCGTGTCGTCGGATCACCCCCGTCCCCCTGGCGCGCTCCCCGAGCGGCGGTGGACGTGGAGGCGCACCATTCTGGACGGACATGCGATCACGTTGCCGACAATGGGGAAGGCGAGACCCATGAGTGAATCAGAGCAATCGCCGGAAGGCCGGCCCGTGGACCTGTACCTCGATCTGCTCCGCCTCCGCATGACCCCGGCGGACTACGCGTTGCTGCTGCGCATGGTCGACCCCGTGCTCAAGGCGATCGAGGAGGAGCGCGCGGGGCCGATCGAGCTCAGCCTGGACGGCGCTGAGGGGGAGAGCGTCTCGCAGGAGGTCCGTGACGAGGCGTCCCTCGTCGTCGCGGTCGCCGTGACGGGCCGCCTGGACAACCAGATCGTCGAGATCGAGACCGAGGAGGCCGGACCCGTCAGGGTCGTGACGGACTCGGACACCGCCGCTGACCCCGCCAGGTGCCAGGAGATCGCCGACTTCATCGGTGAACGGCACCGCACCGACGAGGAGCTGCGAGGGATCGCGGAGGTGAGTGGCCTGCCCACCGATGTCTGACCTCCGCCCGGTCGGTGTCTGTTGCCTGCACGGCTGATGTCCGACGCCTGCCCGGCTGATGTCCGACGCCCGCCCGGCGCCTGGTTCAGGCAGCCGGGGGACGCCGTCGGGCGGGACGGTCCCCGCGCCGGTCCGAGGGCCCGGAACCAGCCGCCCAGGGGCGCCCGCGATCTTCTGCGGCCCCTCCCGGATCGATCTATGCTCATATGTGGATGACTCGGGCATTCGGCGGCCGGTGCTGAGCCGGCGGGAAGCGGGTTTCCATGGCTGAGCGACTCAAAAACATGGGGCTGATCGGCGAGGTTGCGGCCGAATTCCTCGGCACCATGATTCTCATCCTCTTCGGCGTGGGCGTCGTTGCCCAGGTGGTCGCCGGCGGAGCGCTGACGACACCGCCGGGCGGTCTGGGAAACCACGACAGCATCGCCTGGGCGTGGGGCCTGGGTGTCACCTTCGGCGTCTATGTGGCGGCCCGGCTGAGCGGCGCCCACCTCAACCCCGCGGTGACCGTGGCCCTGGCCGCGTTCAAGGGTTTCCCGTGGAGCAAGGTGGCCCCCTACGCGCTGGCCCAGACGGCCGGCGCCTTCGTGGCGGCCCTCATCGTGCGCTGGAACTACACCGAAGCGCTGGCGAAGGCAGACCCCGGACACACCATCAAGACGCAGTTCGTGTTCTCCACCCTCCCCGCCAACGGCAATCCGAACCTGCCGGTCCACGAGTGGGGCGCGTTCCGCGACCAGGTCATCGGCACCGCCATTCTGCTGCTGCTGATCCTGGCCATCACGGACCTGTTGAACACACCGCCCGGCGCCAACCTGGCCCCGTTCATCATCGGTCTGGTGGTCGTGGGCATCGGCATGGCCTGGGGTACCAACGCGGGTTACGCGATCAACCCGGCGCGTGACTTCGGTCCCCGGCTGGCCAGCTTCATCACGGGGTACGGCACAGCATGGCGAGATCAGTACGGGAACTTCTACTTCTGGGTGCCGATCGTCGGTCCACTGGTCGGCGGTCTGCTCGGAGCGGCCGTGTACAAGTTCTTCATCGGTCGGTTCCTGCCGACGGCGGAGCCGGAGCCTCCCGGGCGCGTCCCCACCCCCGAGGCCTGACCCCCACAACCAGAGGCGGCACCCATGGCTGACTTCGTCGGCGCGGTGGACCAAGGGACCACCAGCACCCGATTCATGATCTTCGACCACGCCGGCAACGAGGTGGCGAAGCATCAACTGGAGCACGCCCAGATCCTTCCGCGCTCCGGGTGGGTCGAGCACGACCCGGTGGAGATTTGGGAACGCACCAACTCGGTGATGCAGAACGCCCTGCGGCACGGAAACCTCTCCCCGGAGGACCTGGCCGCGATCGGCATCACCAATCAACGCGAGACCACCGTGGTCTGGGATCCGCGCAACGGACGTCCCTACTACAACGCCATCGTCTGGCAGGACACGCGCACCGACTCCATCGCCGCGGCCCTGGAACGCTCGGGTCAGGGCGACGTGATCCGCCGCAAGGCGGGGCTGCCACCCGCGACGTACTTCTCCGGCGGCAAGATCCAGTGGATCCTGGAGAACGTCGACGGCGTCCGCGAGGCCGCGGAGCAGGGACACGCCGTCTTCGGCAACACGGACTGCTGGGTCCTGTGGAACCTGACCGGCGGGCCACACGGCGGCATCCACGCCACCGACGTGACCAACGCCAGCCGCACCATGCTGATGGACCTGGAAACCCTCGACTGGGACGACGAGTTGCTGGGCTTCTTCGACATCCCGCGGGCGATGCTGCCCACCATCAACCCCTCCTCGCACCGGGAGGCGTACGGGGTGACGCGCACCACCCGGCCACTGCAGGCCGCCATCCCCATCACCGGGGTGCTCGGCGACCAGCAGGCGGCCACCGTCGGACAGGTCTGCTACGCGCCCGGCGAGGCCAAGAACACCTACGGCACCGGCAACTTCCTGGTGCTCAACACCGGCACGGAGCTGGTCCGTTCGCAGCACGGCCTGCTCACCACGGTGGCGTACCAGTTCGGCGACGACCCCGCGATCTACGCCCTGGAGGGCTCCATCGCGGTCACCGGGTCCGCGGTGCAATGGCTGCGCGACCAGATGAAGATCATCAAGAACGCGGCGGAGAGCGAGACACTCGCCCGTACCGTCGAGGACAACGGCGGCGTGTACTTCGTGCCCGCGTTCTCGGGCCTGTTCGCCCCGTACTGGCGCTCCGACGCCCGCGGTGCGATCGTCGGCCTCGCCCGGTACAACGACAACGGCCACCTGGCCCGGGCCACCCTGGAAGCCATCTGCTACCAGAGCCGCGACGTCGTCGAGGCCATGGAGCAGGACTCCGGAGTCCACCTCGACGTGCTGAAGGTCGACGGCGGTGTGACCGCCAACGACCTGTGCATGCAGATCCAGGCCGACGTCCTCGGCGTACCCGTCAGCCGCCCGGTGGTCGCCGAGACCACCGCGCTCGGCGCCGCCTATGCGGCGGGTCTGGCCACCGGCTTCTGGCGGGACACCGACGAACTGCGCACCCACTGGCAGGAGTCCAAGCGCTGGGAGCCCCAGTGGTCCGAGGACCAGCGCGAGGAGGGGTACGCGGGCTGGAAGAAGGCGGTGGAGCGCACGCTCGACTGGGCCAAGGTCGAATAGCCCGACGTCCCTTGTTCCGTCGTTCATCGGGCCTGCGTGCGGCCGCCACGGCTGGTGAACCGTGGCGGCTGCACGACGTCCAGGCTGTCGAAGAGGCCCGACGGGGAACATACGGGAGGCGGTGGCTCTCAGGTGAACGACGGATCGCGTCGTTCGCGTTCGCGGCGACCGCC
The DNA here is from genome assembly GCF_042881985.1 of Streptomyces sp. NPDC058246. Classification (NCBI taxonomy): domain Bacteria; kingdom Bacillati; phylum Actinomycetota; class Actinomycetes; order Kitasatosporales; family Streptomycetaceae; genus Streptomyces; species Streptomyces sp. NPDC058246. Next base: position 197,982 of record NZ_JBHVWZ010000004.1, read on the forward strand.
GGGTGCGCCCGGCCCGGGGCCCGGCTCCGGTCGCGGCGGGCAGCGGATGCGGTACACCGTGCTGGGCAGCCGGCCGGCCCATGGGGTGGGGGCGGTGGCGCGGGCCCGTACGGCCGGGAAGGCGATGCGGGCTGCCGGGCGGCGCGACGGCGTGGAGGTGAACCCCGGACTGCGGGTGGCCGCGGCGTACGCCTGGCGGCTGCTGGTGCTCGGAGTGGCCGTCTATGTGGTCTTCAGGATCCTGGGGCTCTTGCAGCTGGTCGCCGTGGCGCTGTTCCTCGCACTGGTCGTGACCGCGGTGCTGCGCCCCCTCGCCGATCTGCTCGCACGTCATCTGCCGAGGACCGTGGCAGTCGTGCTGAGTGTGCTGGGGAGCCTGGTGGTCGTCCTGGGGCTGCTGGCGCTGATCGGCAGCCTGGTGGCGGGCGAGTCGGACCAGTTGGGGCAGGAGTTCGCGGGAGGCATCGGGCGGATCGAGCGCTGGCTGGAGGGCTCTCCCTTACATGTGAGCCATACGGTCGTGTCGGATCTCCAGGGCAAGCTGACCACCTTCATCTCGAAGCACCGTTCCGTGCTGATCAGCAGCGCGCTCACCGGCGCCGGCCGGCTGGTGGAGGTGCTTACCGCCGTGGTGCTCGCGCTGTTCTGCTCGCTGTTCTTCATTCATTCCGGGGACAAGTTCTGGCACTGGTTCCAGAAGCTGTTGCCAGAGGGGGCGCGGGACCCATGGGGCCGCGCGGGCCGGGCGGCGTGGCGGACGTTCGCCGGGTACACGCGGGGCATCATCATCGTGGCGGCCACCAATGCCGTACTGGTCGGGATCGCCTTGTTCGTGCTGCGCGTGCCGCTGGCACTGCCGCTGACGCTGCTGGAGTTCTTCGCCGCGTTCATCCCGCTGGTGGGCTCGCCCGTCGCGCTGGCCGTGGCGACCGTCGTCGCGCTGGCTTCGCGCGGGCCGGTCGTCGCGCTGGTGGTGCTCGCGCTGATCGTGGTCATCGGCCAGCTCGAGGGCCATGTGCTGCACCCCCTGGTGCTGAGCTGGGCGGTCCGGCTGCACCCCGTGGTCGTGGCGGTCTCCGTCATCGCCGGCAGCATCCTGGCCGGCGTGATCGGCGCGGTGGTGGCCGTGCCGATGGTGTCGGTCGCCTGGTCCGTGCTCAGCGAGCTGCGGGCACGGCCCGGGCCGGAGCATCCGGGGCGGTCGCCGGGCTGACCCGTCTCCCGCATGTGCCCGGCCGCCTCCTCAAGGCCCCCGGCCGCCTCCTCAAGGTGCCGTCGCGCAGGGCGTTCCGTCCGTTCCGTTTCGATTGGAAAGGTAGGGGGATTCGGTAAGAAAGGGAGCAAATCGGGCGCCCGTGAGGAGGTCTTTCCCGATGTCAACAGGAACACTCCTGGCGATCATCATTCCCATCGTGGTGGTGCTCGCCCTGGTCGCAGTGGCGGCCTCGCTGTTCATGCGCCGCAGGAAGCTGCGCGAACGGTTCGGTCCGGAGTACGAACGGACAGTCGAGAACGCTGACAACCGTATGTCCGCCGAGCGGGAGCTCAAGGCTCGCGAGAAGCGGCACGACTCGCTGGACATCAAGCCGTTGGACAGCAGCGTCAAGGACCGGTACTCCCGGGACTGGACCAGCGTCCAGGAAGAATTCGTGGACCATCCGGAGGGGGCCGTGCACGACGCGGACCGTCTGGTGACCTCCCTGATGCACGAGCGCGGCTATCCGACCCAGGGCTTCGAGCAGCAGATCAAGGACCTCTCGGTCGAGCACGGCCGCACCTTGGAGCACTACCGCGTCGCCCATGAGGTGGACGAGCTCAGCAGCCGGCACCAGGCCACCACCGAGCAGTTGCGGGGTGCCATGGTGCACTACCGCGCCCTCTTCGACGAGCTGCTCTCCGACGGAGGCCAAGCCCGTCACGCCCGTGCTTGAGCGGCTCGGCGCCTGCCCCACCGTCCCGATCCGGGACACCGAGGCGCCCAGGAACGGAGGAGAGAAAGATGAAGCGTCAAGACATACCTGACACGGCGTCCGCCAGTGGCCTGTCCACCGACGATCTTGCCCAGCCCCGCGACCGGACGACGGAGAACGCGGCGGGCCCACCGTCCGAAGCCCCGACCTTCCCTGGTGAGAGCACGCGGACGGCGAGCGAGTCCACCGAGCCTGAGGACAGGGACGAGGACTCCGACACCACGAGCGGGGCCGGGCTCTCGGACGTCCGGACCGAGGACACGCAGAGCGAGGACACGCAGAGCGAGGACGCCCAGACCAAGGACGCCCAGACCAAGGACGCCCGAACCGAGGACGCCGACGCGGGGGATGAGACTCCCCAGCTCCTGTCCACGGAGGACGAGGAAGGGTTCCGCGCGCGCTGGCAGGAGGTGCAGAACCAGTTCGTCGACGACCCGCGCGACGCCGTGCACACCGCCGACGCCCTCGTCGCTGACGTGATGCAGAGGCTCGCCGCCACCTTCGCGGATCACAAACAGGAACTGGAAGGACAGTGGAATCGGGGCGAGCAGGCGAACACCGAGGACCTGCGGCTGGCACTGCGCCACTACCGTTCGTTCTTCAACCGCTTGTTGGTCACCTGAGTGGACGCCAGGCGTGGGCGCCTCTGCGCCCCCGGTCATCGCGACTGACCTGCGTCAGCGCAACTGACCCGCTCATCGCGATCGCCCTGCCCATGGCGACCGCCTTGCCCCAGGCCATCGCCGGAGAAGCCGGCCTTGACCTGGGGCACGTCGTGGCGACAACGGCCTCCAGGGCGCACCACCTTGGTTCGCGGGTGACGGCGGTGCCGACCGCTATGAGGAGTCGGCGGTGCCGACCGCTATGAGGAGTCGTCCTCGTCCGCGTCCGGGATCAGATGAACGGCCGCCTCCTCCGCCGAGGCAGCGCCACCGTCGATGCCGACGTCCTCGGAGAGCATGTCCTGCTCGGCGTCGTCGTGAGCGGCCCGGCCCGGGGCGGCGAGAAGGCCCGCGCGATCCGCCCCCGCCTCGTCGTCCAGCGGCTCACCTTCCCCGCCCGGGAGGTCTCCGACGTCGTCGTCCGTGTCAGGCTCCTCCAGCGCCGGGTCGGGGCGCTCCTCGGCCAGCCGCTGATCCAGGGTCTCGCCCTCCCGCTGTTCACGTGCGGTCGTGCCCTGGTGCTCCACACCCAGCGGCCGCTCGGGCGGCGACCAGCCTTCGTCGTAGGGATCGCTGTCCCGGCCGTTGAGCGTGTCCTCCGGATCGAGGATGCCCTCGTCCTCACGGCTGTCGGGGCCCGCGGGCTGGTAGACCACGTCGCCCATGACGTCTTCGACGTCGTCGCTGTCGTCGTTCTCGCGGACCATGATGCGGGTGACCTTCCGGACGGACTTCTGTGCCTTGCAGCCCACGTATCCAGGCTGACCCAGGCCACACGTTCCGGCATGCCGAGGATCACGGCGAACACGGTGTGTCACTGCCGCTGTACAGGGGCTGCCGGCTTCCCGGGAACCGTCCTGACGGAGGCCCCTGCTCCGGCCCGTCCCGCTTACGCATGACTCGATCGCCGCTGCCGGGGCACCCGACCGACGGCATGTCGAAGAAGGACGAAGGAAGAAGCGAGCAGGAGGAGAGGGAGAGCGTGAGCACGCTGACTGGCATGGAGCGAGCACTGGAACGCTTCGGATCCGCGCTGCTCGCGCAGATCCGCCCCAAGAACCCGGTCGAACTCGTCGAGGCCCTGTGCCGGGAGTGCGACGACAACATCGTCGTGTGCAGCGAGAGCCGCGTCGTCGTCCCCAACGCCTATGAGGTCGAGCTGGCCGCATTCGCCCACGACGAACTGGAGCGGAACGGGGGACGCGTCGACCAGGTGCTCACCGACAGTCTGGCCCGCCACGGGGATCTCAAGGGCTACGAGTGGGCCGGCCCCCTCACGGTGCATGTCACCAGGTCCCGCAACGTACCCAACGGCCGGTTCCGCGTGGCGAGCCGCGCCACGCAGCAGGTGCGCGCCTACGCGCCACCCCGCTGGGCCTGAACCGAGACGCGGCGAGCGCCTGACCCGCATCACCGCCACGTTCGCCACCCGGTGGTGGCACTGGTTCTTCTTCGCCCGGCCGGACATCCCCGCACGCGTCATCGACGCCGACCCGCGGGAGTGGGCACCCGACGCGCGCGGTCACGGAATCGACTCCGGGCACCACGTGCCCGAACCAGCGGAGTTCACAGGGACACCTCGACCACCAGGGGTCGGTGGTCCGAGATCGCCGTCCTCGGAGTACGCGCGGTGCCGACAGCCTCCACCCCCACCCCCTGCGCCAGCGCATGGTCGAACTGCACGACCGGCCGGTGTGCGGGATAGGTGGGCCTACGGGCCAGGTCCCGCCACCCGCCCGGCCGTACGGGACTCATCAGCCCCGTAGCGTTGAGCACCGCTCGGGGAATCGCGCCGATCAGGTTGAAGTCGCCCAGCAGCACGTGCGGGTGGGGGAGATCGGCGATCCAGTCGCGGACGACGAGCAACTGCCTGATGTTCCAACCCGGTACGAACGACAGATGGAGCGCCACGACCGTCAACGTGCCGTGGCGTCCCTCGAGTACGGCGGCCAGCGCCGCGCGCGGCTGGTCCCGGACCCGGGTGAGACCGGGCCGTCCCGCCACTCGAAGGGGCAGCCCGAGGGGCGCCGGGGCCAACCGCCGTGCCCGCCACACCCGCACCGGCAGGCGGGACATCAACGCGACGCCATGTGAAGGGACTTCGCCTTGCGAAGGCGCGTCCCGCGGACCGTGCACACGCAGGCCGCGTTCGGACGGATCGAGGACCCACCCCCGGTCCGGCGTGGAACGGCCGTGCACGGCTGCCGCGTAGCGCCAGTCCCGCATTCCCGCCGCGGCGGCGGCGACCGCCGCCTGGTCCACCCGGCCCGAGCGCTCCTGGAGACGATCCAGCTCCTGCAGTGCCAGTACGTCGGCGTTCAAGGAAGCGACGGCTTCGGCGAGCGGTGCCTCGGCCGCGACGGTGGCCGGGACGGCCACCGGGCGCCCGTCCTGGATCCGCCGACCGTGCAGCACGTTGAACGTAGCGAGTCTCACCGGCCCGAAGCCCTCCGTCGATCGCCGCGTGGACCACGAAATGTACGCCTTCGTCTCCGCGACGCGTCACCGGGCACCATCGCAGCCTCAGTTCCTCATACGAGCGCCCGCGGGGGCCGGGGGGGGGGGCCGGGGGCGGGGCCAGGGGCCAGCGGGCCTGAGGGTCAGCG